>JAITWW010000006.1 GCA_031285085.1 Candidatus Methanofilum arcanum | reverse complement strand
GAAAAATTAGATCTGCAGGATGTTATTGTGTTTTATGACAGATGGGGTACTTTGAATGCGTTGGCTAATGGTTGATGCATATTTCCTGGACAAATGATAGCTACAAGCTCATGCGAGAAAGATTTGTAGACTGGCCTAGACGACAAAAAACCGTATGGAAAAACCGTAATGCAGGTCTACCAGTATGAGTATCCAACCTATGAACCTCTTGCCTGAATACTTCGATGAATCTGAAATGAGAGGGAGTGATGAGTAACAGCTTCATCTCTCCTTACAATCTTCGTATGCCCCAAAATTCAAGCACAAGAAGAGTTTCTCATCCATAACCTTTCGCGTTCTTTTCAGTTTTTTTACATACCCCCAATAAGTCTTGATTTGGCAAAACTCATACCCTTCACCACGAGATTTATCAACTTAGATGGAAACTAGTAAGATATGCATAATGCACATGAGGAACAGAGCTTCTTTTCATTACCAGAAGATATACCACATCATCAATCTGTCCCAAAACTCATGAGGGTTCTCACGTCATGCATGGAATATGTAATAACCATGATAGACCCTGCACAGACGGAGAGGCTCATTCAGGAGATCCTAAACGCAGAACGCATTTATCTCTTGGGAGCTGGACGTTCTGGGTATGTTGCAAAAGCTTTTGCAATGCGTCTTACTCACCTTAAATTGGATGCATTTGTTGTTGGAGAGACCGTAACTCCTGCATTTAAACCAACAGATCTCCTCATTGCATTCTCAGGAAGTGGAAAGACACTCTCAACAGTTGAAGGTTGCCAAAAAGCAAAAGAGATCGGAGGAAGAATCTGCCTCATCACGTCAGATGAAAAGTCACCACTTGCCACACTTGCTGACTGTATTGTGGTGCTGAACACAAATACCATGGAACATGCAGAGGACGATTTTGCGATTCGTCAACTCACCGGAAAACATCGTTCCATGGCAGCACCTGTTGCTCCCCTTGCAACCCTCTTCGAGACAGCAGCGCTTATCTTATCTGATGCAACAATTGCTGCCATTATGGAGATTAAACACAGAAACATCACGGATGTCGAGCAGAGATTCCCAAATCTACAATGATGTGCATGAATATACGAAAATACTTTCATTTCAAAGATTTCAGAGAGTTAAAACAGATAGAACTGGTTATTGCCATATTTTCATTTGTTCCGATCATCTGCTATATATTAGTGGCACTTCTTCTCTCTATCATTGCATTCTTTTCCTTGATCAATGCCGGAATGGTTCTCATCCATATGTTTGAAGGTGGAGAGGTGATACTAGGAATTGCACATGGAATTCATGCTATTCTTCTCACCGTCATCATTATTGAGTTGTTTGAGACAGTGGTCATTTATCTTCGCACAAAACATGTTCCCATCCTTATTTTAATGATGGTTGGGCTTACCGCGATGATTCGTCATGCTTTGATCTTTAGTTTTGAAGATGTACAAGTGATAGATATTGTGGCAACCGCAATCGTCATGCTTGTGCTCATATGTGGAATATATGTGCTCAGAGATAGCTCAGATAATGCTAAAATAATGGCAGAATAAAGGAAAGAGATGAATACAAAAGCAGATGAAAATACGAAACAAATAGATGAAGACGAAAAATCTAGCATAGGCTCTGTCTCACAGATCTTTGGTCCTCATGATTTCTCTTCTCCATCTTTGAGTGAATCCTTGGATCACCTTCCGATTCAGAGTGGAACTGATATTCTTATCAAATACCTCTCTTGTGTACCGGTATTTTGTTACACTGTGACGGCGCTCTTTCTCTCAATTATCGCTTTTGCATCGTTATTCAGTGCAGGTGAGGTTCTGTTTCAGGTAGCAATGGGATATGGGGGAAATTTCGAACAAGGAATTGAAGAGGCTATCTATGTTATCTTTCTCACCGTTATCGTTATTGGGCTGTTTGAGACGGTACAGGCCCATTTGACGAGTGGTCAGGTCCCTATCTATGCTCTTTTAGTGGTAGGTGTTGCTGTCACGATCCGGTATGTCTTGCTTTACACACTTGGAGGCCTTGATTCTATAAGTATTATGGCTGTTTCAACAGTTATGGTAGCATTTATTGTTGGAATCTACCTCCTGGATAAGAAAGAAAAAAATGAAAAAAAGAAGTTGAAGATATAATTACCTCATTGCATAGGTAAAGAGAATGATAAATGCAAATATCGAGAGTAAAAATGAGAGGACGATGATTATCAGTATCATCGGAACCAGAAGCGAGAGGAAGGATGAGACAGTGCTCGCAAGCTGTGATATGCGCTGATTTCCAAAAATACGCACAGATAGCCATCGAGTGTCTCCTGAGACTGAGCTGTCAGCCAGGTTTTGATATGCCTGCTGCACTACCTGCTCAATATATGGCATGAATTGATCTGGTGGAATTTGCACACCGATTGCATTAAACCCGCTGAGACTATTTACAGAGTGGGTATCTGTTGTTGCAACTTCACATTCATCTGCCCATCCTAATGAGAGAATATGGTCTCTGATCTGCTCACGGACTCCAGTTACTATGTTATTTCCATCAAAAAGCAAATATACAGCAGTTGTTTCAGATACCTCGGTGACAAGTGCGAGAATACCAATATCTCCAAATCCTTGCTCTCGTGTGAATGGAACTAGTACTCGTGCAACTCCGGTTCTGAAGGGGTACTGTTTTTCTTTTGAAAGGTGTGAGAATACCTTGTTTGATGCAGAGAGATACTCATAGCATATTATCGATCCTGGAGAGACAGATTGTGCAAGTTCTGGGATTGCATTGTGTCCATCAATAAACGCAATATGGGAAAAAAGGCGCTGTCCTGCGTTCATGATGCTCATTCCAATGGAATAATCAAGGTCTTCTGTTGTCTTCGGGGAACGGGTGCTCACAAGAAGTATGCAATCGCCAAAGAGTTGAGCAAGGATAGATACGGAGTTATATTTTATCCGAACCGGTTTTGTTGCGGTTGTATGGGCGTATGTTGCATGTACTTTTCCCTGCTGTATAACACTGATGATTTTTTCACATTCTCTTTCAGTAACGAGGTTGTAGTCATGGGTTGATGCTCCATGAAATACGAAGGTATACTCTCCAAGGGATTGATGAAGTATGGCTGGGAGGTTTGCAGCACCGATATTTTCCATGGGGCCAGGGTGCACGGAAGGGGTAGTTATCGTAAATGCATGTTCTCCTTCCTGTGCAAAGAAGAAGGAGACCTCTGGGACATAGACCTCTTCTCCGATCTGTTCGAAGAGTTTTTCGATTTTTTGTCCTCCTTCTATGGTTTGGCTCATGAATGCATTTGCAAATGTAAAGAGGTTAATACCGAAGTTTTTTGCAAGCGGGCGTTCTACGATCTCAACGAAAAGAAAGACACCGAGTGCAAAAAAGACGGTGATAAGGCCTCCAAAGAGGATAAACTGTGAGCCAAAGTAGTATCCTCCAACGAGGAGTGCCAGTATGGGATGAATGATTGCAACACTTGATGTTGGCCAGAATCTATCATCTGCAATGCTCAGAAGGAAAAGAAAGCGGACAAGGAGCATAATTCCAATTGATGAAGCGTGTGCAATCCATACGATTTCAGGCTTGAGAACAAGGGTAATGAGAGGTCCAACGGTCAGAATGAGTACATCAATGAGTACGATAAAGGCAGACCAATCCCATGAAAGTTTTCGTCCATGGCGAGAGACTATGGCAACACTCAAGGGGATGGTGAGGAGTGCTGGGATGATGATAAGACACAGCCCCATCATAAGATAGGAGATATGACCGCTTCGCCAAGAGAAAAATGTGGCTCCTTCAACGATGATACCAAGTATTATGATAAGAGTGAGTGAGTTTTTCCAGGATTGAACTTGCACAATATATTTTGCAAGTCCACCAAGGGCAAGCTCCCCTTGTTTTGCCATGTCAATATATTATTCATGATAAGGTATGGCGTTTTTGATTTTTTTCTGGCCAAATCTGTCCAGTGACCTTATCTACACCGGAGAGTTTCAATATATACTTTTTAGTGATAGTATATCATAAAAGTGAGTGATGCCTCCATGGCTGCTGATTATACTCCACCAGAACGGCATCAGCTTTTCCCATCATGAAACTGCTCCTTCAATATCTCCTTATAAACGAAACAGTCCGTAACATGGTCATTAACCATGCCTATAGCTTGCATGAACGCATACATTATGGTGGAGCCGACGAATTTAAAACCCATTTTTTTCAAATCCTTGCTTATCTTATCAGAGAGTGGCGTGGTTGCGGGAGGTAAATCCCCCAATTTTTCAAAGTGGCTTGTAATAGGTGTATAGTCCACATACCCCCATATAAATTTGTCAAAGCTTCCGTGACTTGCAATAATTTCCAAGAATAGCTTAGCGTTATTCACAGATGCATTTATTTTCAGGCGGTTTCTTATTATTTTCTCGTTTCCCATAAGCTCCTGAATTTTTGCATCGTCATAAAGGGCTACCTTATGAGGGTCAAATCCGTCAAAAGCTTCCCGGAACGCCTCTCTCTTTTTAAGCACGGTTTTCCATGTAAGCCCTGCCTGCATACCTTCTAAAATGAGCATTTCAAACAGCTTGATATCATCATGTACAGGCCGCCCCCATTCGTTATCATGATAGTCTACGTATATGGGAGTGTCTGCCCAAGGGCATCTGATTTTTTCATCCATAAAGCATCTCATTTATATTGATTGCGTACATCTACCCTTTTGAAAGGGATTTTCAAGCCTTGTTCGAAAAAATGAGGGTGAACAGAACTCAAAACATCTCTTTTCTCCATAGGAGAAGTACACTTGCAATAGTTGTTACAATTGTCACACCCATAACAGCAGCAAACCCAAGGGAAGACTCCTGCATTGGCAGATCAACATTCATTCCATAGACACTGGCAATAAGAGTAGGAATAGCTAATACAATCGTAATACTCGTAAGCAACTTCAGCACGACATTCAGATTGTTATTCACCATCGAAGCGAAGACATCCATCATGCCTGTGAGAATCGTGGTATAGATACTTGCCATCTCAAGCGCCTGTTTGTTTTCTATCACGATCTCCTCATATAGATCTTCCTCATCAGGAGTCAGAGGAAGAAGTGAAGATTGATAATGGAATTTTTCTATCATGAGCGAGTTCGTTCGAAGTGAGGTGGTAAAATACACCAAACTCTTTTGCAAGTTGAAAAATTCAACGAGGTGATCATTTTTGGGAGAATCAAGCAGCTGAATCTCAAGAGTATTCGTCATCCGATTAATCTCTTTTAAGTACCGCATGTACCGAAGAGTTGTCCGGTAACAGAGTTGCAATAAAAAACGGGTTCGCTGCTGTGTCTGAAAGTTTCGCACCCTGCCATGGATGAACTCATTCATAATACCTATCTCAGAAAGAGAGATGGTAATGATAACATCTTCGACTAAAATAGCACCAATAGGAAGCGTAATAAAAGGAATTGCAGCATTTTCTGGCTCTCGTCGTGGAGCTCGAAGCAGAACGATTCTGATATCATCTTCAACCTCAATACGAGATCGTTCATCAATATCAAGGGGATCAGTTACAAAGTCATGGGGAAGTTGAAATCGTTGAATAAGAGATGATATCTCTTTTTCAGTTGGATTTACGACATGAATCCAACACCCAGGTTCATATTTCTGAACCTCAATCATGCCCTGAGGCGTGCTCACATATATGGTTATCATACCTTCCCTCTCTCCTTCTGCCGCCTCATTCAGGGCTACATATCTAATAGATAACGTTCGTACCTTCGTGGCTTCCATGTATGGTGTGACACGAAAGGATTGTACTCATTGTATTTTTTTGAAAGCTCCAAATAGTAAAATATGAGGTTTTCGTCGTCTCATATATGATAGTTTCCTCTTTTATGTATACAGAGCTGAAATCCGTTCAATTGCGGTATCTAACTGTTCCTGTGAGGCAGCATAACTCATACGCACCCATCCAGGAGCATTAAACGCAAAACCAGGTGTCACCGCAACACGTCCTTTTTCAAGCCATTCAGAGGTAACCAACATGTCATCGCCCTGTACATTGATAAATGTATAAAATGCTCCGTCTGCAGGACAGGTTTCAAGCCCAATATCTGAAAGACCCAAAAGAACGTTATCTCTTCGCCGTCTAAATTCATCACGCATCTCATGGACACAGTCCTGTGAACCGGTAAGTGCAGCAACCGCTCCGTACATTGCAAATGTGGTTGCCTGACTTGTTGTATGCTGCTGGAATGTATCCATCTGTTTCAAAATATCAGCTGGTGCAACGGCATATCCAAGCCTCCATCCTGTCATGGCGTATGCTTTTGAAAATCCATTCACTGTAATTGTTCGCTCGCTCATATCTGCAAACGCACCCAGAGAGTGATGAACCTTGCTATAGATCAGCTTCTCATAGATCTCATCAGACACCGCAATCAGATCATGATCAATACAGAGATCTGCAATCATCTTCAAAGAGTCTCGCTCAAGCACAGATCCAGATGGATTTGACGGACTGTTAACGATTATCATCCGTGTCTTTGCAGTAATGGCTTCTGCAAGCCTTTCATCTGGTTGGAAGTTTTTATCAGACAATGGGACATGCACTGGCTTTCCTCCCGCAATCTGGACACAAGGCTCATAACTTACCCAAGAAGGATCCAAAATGATAGCCTCATCTCCTGCATTCAGCACCGCTTCACAACTCTGATGAATGGCACTTTTTGCACCACAGGTGACAATGACCTGATCTGATGTGCAGGGACTATTATTTTCACGGGTTGTTTTCTCTGCAATTGCAGATAAGAGTTCAGGAATGCCACGCCCAGGTGCATAATGTGTCTTTCCACTGCGAAGTGCTGCAATTGCAGCTTCAGTAATATGTGCTGGCGTATCAAAATCTGGTTCTCCGAGTGAAAGAGAGATAACATCGATCCCTTTTGCTTGCAATGCCTTTGCCTGTGCTGCAATGCTCATCGTTGCTGAGGGAGCGATGTTTGCTATCTTTCCAGAAAGTGGCCTCATTTCAGTCTCCGTACCATCTTTATCGCAGATTCAACCGCTCGACGTGCATAATCAATACGTTCGGAAGCTTCCATGCGAGTCATACCAGGTCCTGATATACCAAGTGCAACTGGCTTGTTAAATTCAAGTGAGAGATCAAGAATTTTTCGTGCTGCATGCTGCACAACGATCTCATCATGACCTGTTGATCCTTCAATCACACAACCAATAGTTACGACAGCATCTACCTTTCCCTCAGACAGTAGTTTCTTAATGGCGAGTGGCATATCATACGCGCCTGGGACATAGATACGTTCAATAACCTCTGCCCCAAGGAATTTCGCATGCTCTTCGCCTTCAATCTCCATCATATAGGTAATATCACGATTAAACTCTGCAACTACAAATCCTAATTTCTCTGTCATGTCCATTTTTCCTTGATTCTTCTCTTTTGTATATCTATCTATACTCAGTTATAGTGCTTACTCTGATGATAAAGGAGAGGTTCGTGATCCATATCCATATTATGTTATAAAGTAATCTATGAGAAAGATAACTGTGATCAATTTCTTTTGGTAATACCAAGGAAAAGAGGTAAAATTTCAATCAAAAAACTCATAGACATTGGTTTTGTAGTTGTTCTAGCATATCACACTGCACTATGCAACACAGCACCCAGTGAGAGAGTTCATTATTTTGCTCAAGTTTAAAAAGGTCATCATGGGTATTTACATCTGTGAGAAAGCAAAGCTCTGGATCATAAGTGCAGTTTTGCGTAACTCCTATCTGGTTTCAGTGTAATTAACGACCCAGTGACCTGTTTTATTTGAACCGACTCGTTTAATAATTCCGGCTTTTTTCAGTGAGCGGATATTTGATTCGATTTGCCACTTCATTATCCCAGTAGCGTTTGCTATGCGTTGTGCACTTATCGTAGGTGTTTCACGCATTAAAAATAAGATAGCTTTTTGTGTTTCATTTACACCGTTTTTTACACCGACATCTGTGTCGGTGTATGTATCAATGTATGTGTCGGTGTAAAGTGTGACACTCATCTCACTCGGTGATGCCCCAGACAAGGGTTCAGGCTTGTTTTCGTCCTTGTAGGCAGTAGCTCCTCGTTCAACTCCTTGTTCCCAGGTTTCAGTGTAGTTTACGATCCAATGCCCTGTTTTATCTGAGCCGAGCCGTTTGATAATTCCTGCTTTTTTCAGGGAATGAATATTTGACTCGATTCGCCGCTTTGTTATCCCAATAATGTCTGCTATGCGTTGTGCACTTATCGTAGGTGTTTCACGCATTAAAAGCAAAATAGCTTTTTGTGTTTCATTTACACCGACACCGTTTTTTACATCATTTTTTACACCGACATCTGTGTCGGTGTATGTGTCGGTGTAAAACGTGACGCTAATCTCACTCGATGATGCCTCAAACAAAGGTTCAGGCTTTCCTGCGTCCTTGCAAGCGGTAGTTATCCGCTCAATCCCTCGTCCCCAGGTTTCAATGTAACCAGCCCTGTAAAACGCATACGCGATCTTCGGGTTGTACGGACGAGATCTATGTTTTTTCAACAGATTGGCAACCGTCCAATTTTCCGGCAACCTGCCGTCATTGTAAACAATAACACAATTGGGAAAGACCTTGATTTGTATTGGTATACCCGTTGTATAATCACGATGCACGATTGCGTTCAAGATAGCCTCACGCAGAGCGGGAAGAGGCACCGGGTAGTTCGCGATGCGCTGCAGTCCTTCGTAGCTTATAATTCCCTTGAAATATTTGCGGTAAATCGTGTCAACAATTTCATCTGGCATCGCTATGAGTGGACCGTGAAACTCATCTTCATATATCAAATCCGCACCACTTTCAAAATAGCCGACCTTGACGAACGCCCCAAACACATACTTTTCGGGGTTGTTATGAAACAGCAGGATGGCAGCACGTGTTAATTCTCCATTTTCAATAAGCAACAAACTGTCAAGCAAAGCTTCGTCGCTCATCTCCAAATCGACTTTCTGCAAACGTTCGCTTGCAAGGGACTTTTCGCGAAACTTGCGAAACGCCGATGTATCTAAGTCCGTGACCGTTATTTTTGGAACGATGATACTATCCCATGTTTTACCCAACCGGCGCAGAATAAAGTTATCAAGCTCGCTACCGGTCAACTCCTGTGTAGTACTCCCGGAACGGAGATAATGTCGGCCATGGAAACTGACAGGAGTACTGCTTGCGTCAACGCTGACAACGATGTATTGTTTCCCTTGTTCGGTCAGTAGTTCTACAGACGGAACTATACCCAAAGCATGGCGTATTGTATTTGGCAACTCTTCGAGAAGCTCTTTTGCATTATCAATCCCAACGACAATGCCAGCATCATTGCGTCCAATTTCAAGTACTCCACCCTGCGCATTGGCAAGCCCAGAGAGCCCTTTTAAAAAGTCATCGCGCCACTGGCGTTTCCATTCAAGACTTTGATTTTCCATCATCTAACCCTTTTTTCGCTGGGTGGTGTCTGTTTTTTCGTATCCTATCTCCACATTTCCTGCTATAGCGCATTTGCGCATTTCTTGGCAGTATAAATTCTCATAAGTATGTCTGCATACATATTTTCATCCTTGCTATTTTTCCACAGTTTCCTGTAAGGAATTGTCTACATATCATTTTGAAAATGTGATGAAAAGGGATCTACGAGTCATTCTGTTCAAGTTTGTAGAGGTCATCATGCGTATTTACATTTATGAGAAAGCGAAGCATAGGATCATAGATACGAAGTGATTCAACAGAGATATATCGCATGGGAAGGTGAGAGAGAAGAGTGTGCATCTTTCGAACCTCTGTATTGACTATAAGGTAGGAAAGTACAACCTCTTTACGGTACACTGCATGAAGTGGCTCAAGGTTCTCATTCAACCAGCAGGGAACAACTCCTGCACAGTAGGGATCACGCTCCAACTCCTGAAATAAATAGGAGATTGCCTCTCGGTGCAAAAGAGGCATATCTCCTGCAACAAGAAAACAAGTATCAGACTGCATCTCTAAAAAACTTGCATATATTCCTCCAATAGGACCCATTCCCTCGATTTTATCAACAATGCAAGGAAGATGCACCATATCAGAGACATACTCTTTTTGCTTCTCATCTCGACATGAGATCAAGATCTCATCTACAACAGAAGAAAGAATCTGAATCTGACGTTCGAGAAAAGTCTCTCCCTGATAGGTAAAAAGTGTCTTTTCAGACCCTTTTGCTCTTGTCCCTCTTCCCCCTGCTAAAATAACTGCTGCTCGCATGAGAATCTGAACCTTTTTAAATGCTGATAATTGGTTTTTTCATCATCTTCAACCTTTTCTTCTACATTTGGCAGGAAAATGCTGAATAATTACTTTTTCTTACCTTTCAGACTCTTTGGAGCAACCAACTGAGAAAAAGAATCAACGGTGACACCAATGAGTTCATCCTGCATCCATCTTGGAATATTTGAGAAGATCTCAGGGTCATGAAATCTTTTATCTGCAAATACAAGTACCCCATGATCCTCTGGAGTTCGAAGTACACGCCCTAGGGATTGAAGTGCCTTATTGAGAGCAGGAAGGGTATATGAGAGAAACTCACCATCATCTCCATACCTCTTCTTATAATAGTTCATGATCATGCGTCGGACATTATTGTAGGGAGCAAGTGGAAGTCCAACAACCATGGCTCCTGATAACATATCTCCACGGTAATCAAGACCTTCTGAGAACTTACCTCCACAAACAGCAAACAACACTCCTTCACGATGTTTGGTTGGGAGTTCAGTAAACTTGGCATGAAGAACTGCTGCCTCACTTGCATCACGTGGCTCAATAAACACCTCTTTATGCTCGATACGGGATTCTGTTGCCTGGGCAAAGGTCTCAAGCATGAGATAGGAAGGGAAGTAAATGGCAAGATTTCCAGGAAAATGAGAGAACAAGATAATATAATCCTCAATCAATGTTGTATTACTCTTTTCCTGGCGCATCTTATATGCGGTTGTAATATCTCCACATCCAACCAGCTTTCGGTTCTCTTTTGGAAATGCATTGGGAAGAGATAAAAGGGTGACTGGTTTTTCCAGATCTCGAAAATAGAGCTGACGATAGCTCTCAAGAGGGGTTAAGGTTCCAGAGACCATGATGGTTGCATGGTGGTATCGTGCAATATCAGATAATGCAGGGGATGGATCAATATTTCGTACAAGAAGTGATATCTTATCACCTTCTTTTCGGTAGATCGTAAGATATGAGGAATTTTTGAGGGCCCGTGATATCTTTTCAAAGAAGAGAGAGAGGTGTTCAAACCCACCAATTCGATAATCTCCAGATTTTTGTTTTTTCTCAGCAAGGACCTCAGCAGCACTGATAAGTTCTAAGACAACCTCATCCATACTTGTGAAAAATGATTCTTTTAGGATCAGTTTTGAAAACAATGCAGGATCAAACCAGTCCTCACTCTCTTTTGAACGACGCAGTCCATCAATAAATCGCTGAATACCTGGGAGGAGGTGACGAATTGCATCAAGGTTTTGTACCTCTTTTCGAAGACCAGCTATTTCACGCTCGGCATTGTCAAGCACTATCTCATTGAGTTCGACACTGAGAATCTCTTGCATCACCTCCCCACAGTTGTGAGCTTCATCGATAAGAAGAAGAATGTCAGAAGGGTCACGCTCAAGTAAAGTGCACAGTTGCTCGTAGATACCAGCATCAAAGAGGTGATAGTAGTTTAAAATGAGAACATCTGACTTTCCAGCAGCATGCATCATAACCTCATATGGGCAGAGATTCTCACACATGCCAAGTAATAGTTTTGGATCAATGCTTTGTGAGGTGAGAAGCTCTCCTTTTCTACGCAGTGCTTCAGATGGAAGAAGGCGAAGCGTCTGCGTTTTATCTGACTTCGAAAAACTTTTGCTTCGAATAAAATAGGGGCAGATTATTGGGTGTTCTTCATCATTTTTTCGAATCTGCTGCTTGATAAAAGGATCTTCCATCGGGTTGAGGTGGCCACGTTCAGCTCGTTCTTTGAGAAGATTTGTAGAGAGGGTTTTTACCACTTCACATTTTCGATAGATGTCTCCTTCACCACCAAGAGGGCAGCTTGATCCTTTTCCCATGAGATAGCTATACCTCAGTGTTGGTTGTTTTTGTCGAATAAGGGCTAGTTCACGCACAAATGTATTGAGCTGGGAGATCGTGCGAACTGCAATAATGACAAGTCTGCCATGTGCTTGTGCAAGCATTGCAGAGACGATACTTGATTT
>JAITWW010000142.1 GCA_031285085.1 Candidatus Methanofilum arcanum | reverse complement strand
AAGCCCATGCCACCAAACAGGTAGATAATCTCTCCTGCAACAGGTGGTTCTTCCTCTTCTGTTGCAATATCTCGTGGAATCGTAAGAATCATCTCCTCACTCCACTGACCATAGGCATCATCACTAAGAATAGTAACTGTTTTTGTCTCGCCAACAGCCATTCCATGAACAGCCGCATCAAATCCAGGACTCATTGTTCCTGAATCCAATACAAATCCAAGAGGTTCATACCCAATGGAACTGTCAAACACCGTACCATCTGCTAATGTACCGGTATAATCAACCAAAACATAGTCCCCAGCTTGAGAAATACCAGGAGTAGAAACATCAACAGTATCCACAACAGTATCCACAACGGAAGATTCAGTCAGAGCTACTTCAGAAGATGTACCATCATCTATGCACCCTGCCGTAAACAGTGCCACAACCAAAAAAAGTACCACAAGTATGGTAAGGCCAAAACCTCGATTCATTTGGAGTTTCATAGCTATATCTCTATTGTAGCAGATAAAAGGTTATGGAGTTGTTTTAGCTTTCAGGAGAATGGTGGATATAGTCGTGAATATACAACTCAGAGTTGAGTAAGATATCAGTAGACAGACCTGATAAAGAAACCGCTGCAAGGGCGCCAATTATTCCAAGACCTCCTTTTACCAGTACATCATGTTCACGCGCAACCTCTTTTGCTTTCTCTAATGAAACAATAGTACTTCTGGTTCGACAGCCATACATACGAAGAGATGTAGGGATGATAAAACCCTGTTTTATTGCAACACCCCATTCAGGAGAACCACTTTCATCTGACACGTACCGAATGATCTCCTGAATGACTTCAGGTACTTTTCCTTTTGGAACACAGACATCAAGGGCGCTGCAAGAGTTTCCAGCTGTTTTGTGTGGAAGGTATGGATAGAGCATCGCGACCCGATGGCCAATTCCATAGACATTGACATGGGAATCTAGAAAGTGAAGCAGGCCAATAGCAAGTGCAAATGTGGCACCTCCTTTCTCACTGTCGGTATCATCAATACCAATAATCAGATGAGTAAGAGCCTTTGTTTTTATGAAACCATCTACAACGGCACCGTTACGCTTGATCGTCACCTCACACACTCCTTCCGCACGTGACATCATATCAGTGAGAGAGTACGCAGGCCCACCAATGCAGCGGATATGCTGAATAACCACTCCATCCTCACCACCTTCAAGTTCTATGCCAACAACCCCAACAGCTGGATGAGGGTAGAGTCCAATATCTCCAGCATCACCAACCACTCCCTCTCCAACAGTTGCAAACTCACGAAGTACTGTTCCATCACGCTCAACACGCAGTAGACTCCCTTTTGCAAGGAAGTGGTGATACCCACAAAACGCAGAACAAGCACTACTCATGCAGTCATGGTATATCTCGATCTGTTCACCATCAACTGCAGTAAATATTCTGCGGCATGTAGATACAGGCATAGCCCCTTTTGCAGCATATTTTGCGGGTGATCTGCCATGAGGGCGTTCAAGAAGAAAAATGCAACCTTCCTGATGCAAACGTGAAATCCAGTCCTGGATAGTACTTCTCGCAACACCAGTTTCAGTGAGATCCTGCACGGTAAAATATCCTTTTTCCTGAGTATGTTCCCGCATCAGTTTCAGATACATGCGTCTTCTTGTTACTACATCCACCATTGATACCTCAAAAGAAATTGTTCGCTAAGATGTCTTGGCATCTGAGAGTTCCTAAACTTCGATATTTCTCTTATCTTAGCTACTTCTAGGTTTTATATCTTTCAAATACATCTCCTTCTGGTGAAATCTAGAGAAGAAGATATGAATAGGAGAACAGAGACAACATCATGTTCACGCCAGTGTATATTGGTATAGAGCCCACAGAAAACGAAATACGTGCATGGTAGCACGTTGAAATACCGACATTCTTATCATATCAAAGAACTGTACTGATAACTATGGACAAAGCAGTAGAACAAGCACTGAATGAACAGATAAACGCTGAACTATACTCTGCATATCTGTACCTTTCCATATCTGCATGGTTTTCATCAATTGGAATGAAAGGTATGGCAGCATGGGAGCTCGTGCAGGCACAAGAAGAGCGAGATCATGCAATGATGCTCTATAATTATCTGCTCTCATCTGGAGGAAAGATGATAGCCACAGAGATAAAGGCACCACAGACAGAGTGGGGATCACCAAAAGAGGCATTTGAGTTTCAGCTTGCACATGAGAAAGGTGTTACTGCATCTATAAACAGATTAATCGAGATTTCCCAGTCTGCAAAGGATCATGCATCCATTGCACGGCTTCAGTGGTTTATCACAGAACAAGTTGAAGAGGAAGAAAATGTCAGGGACGTTTTAAATCAAATTACACTTGCTGCAGATTTTCCGTCATATTTGTACATGATCGATAAGGAACTTGGCACACGAGTATACACTCCTCCAACAGGGAATGGGGCCTAAAAATCTTGAGATATAAGAGATGTCTTTTGGCATGATGTCAATGAAATCGACTTCCTTTTAACCTCAACCTCTCAAGAAAAATCCATAGATTTTGACATTATGCTATATCATTATAAGACTGTTGCATATGGTGGAGAGCCAAGTACTCCAAATATTGCAGCGATTACTACTTTTTTGCAAGAGCACCCACAGTATAGGAAAAGATGTTTTGATCTGATATCATATCAGATTGCAACACAGATACTTGCAGAGAAAGAAGCAGGGATTGAACAGATAGGATCAGGAGGATTATTTGTGAAGAGTCGCATAGAAGAGGCGATACACTACAACGAAGAGTGGCATCTGGTGGATCCAACATGGCTTTTGTACGATGCAGAGCAGATCTCTTTCCTCTCAAAACACTCACAATACTCTTTTCCTTCCCCAAATCTCCTTCCATCTAGGTATGAAGAGGAGGCTGAAGCTTATTACTCACTTTGCAAACAGTACCGAACAGTAATGCGGGAGATGCGAGACAGAGGGGTCTATAAACATGTGCTTATCGCCACTCAGGTAGATGAGACATTATGTGAGGAACTGATTGGACGTCGTAGCTCGGTATTCATGACTCGCGATGCAAAAAGAGAAGATATAGAATGTGTGCTTGAGTACCAGCAAAGCATCTCCTTATATGATAGTTCAATACTTGAGTCACTCCTTGATCAATTCTCTATCAGCACGGTGACCCTCCTCGATCCAACAGAAAAGAATCTCATAGTAGCAACAGAGCACCTGGATCAAGAAAAAATCAGGATCGGGGGATATAATGATGGAACATGGATAAAAGAAAGAGGAGGTGTATCAGAAGAGGAAAAGATTCACAGTACTGAACGTGATTACTGGGATATGATTAAAGAAAAATCCAGAGGACAGTTCTAAACGTAGACATGATAGCTCTCCCATCATCAATCATTCCATTTTACCATTTATTTGCCATTCATTTTACCACACTACTACCCTCTATCTTTTCAAAGAGCAAAGCACACATGTGAGTACCATGGTCTCACCAGATGATCTTCGACTGATCCACGAAACACTCAAACGGGAACCAACAGAAACCGAGCTTGCATGCTTTGAAAACCTCTGGAGTGAACATTGTAGTTATCGTTCAACACGTCGGCTCCTTGGAACCCTGCCAACGACAGGACCAGATGTTATTGTTGGTCCTGGTGATGATGCTGCAATTGTGCGATTCAATGATGATATCGCGCTTGCAATTGGAATGGAGAGCCACAATCATCCAAGCTATGTTGATCCCGTGAACGGGGCTGCAACAGGAGTTGGAGGTATTGTACGTGATATCATCTCGATGGGAGCGCGGCCTATTGCCCTCATGGATCCGCTCTGTTTTGGAGATCCAGTGCAGAAGAAAAACCATTACCTCCTCGAACATGTCGTTTTAGGCATTGGTGGGTATGGAAACTGTATTGGTGTTCCAGTTGTGCGAGGAGATCTCATCATTGATGCAGGATATGATGGAAACCCCCTCGTAAACGTGGTCTGTGTTGGGATCTGCAAACCAGATAAATTTATTACAGGAAGAGTAAAGGAGCCAGGAAATCACCTTCTTCTGCTTGGAGCTCCAACCGGACGTGATGGTATTGGAGGGGCTTCTTTTGCATCAAAGGATCTTGCAGAGAGTTCAGGGGAAGAACGACCAAGTGTACAGATCGGAGATCCATTTACTGAAAAACTACTCATTGAGGCAACGCTCGCTATGATAGAAAGAGGGCTTGTAGTATCATGTCGGGATCTTGGAGCTGCTGGTCTTGCGGGGGCATCAAGTGAGATGTGTAGCACACTTGGAGGTCATATCTACGTTGATAAAGTGCATCTTCGTGAAGTTGGAATGACACCACGCGAGATCATGGTTTCAGAGTCACAGGAGAGAATGTTGCTGGAGGTTCGACCCGCAGATATTGAACAGGCAATGGTACTTGCAGAGCGCTATGATCTCATATGCAGTGATGTGGGACAAGTCATTGCAGAGCCACGATATCTTGTTACATATGAGGAGCAGACAATCTGTGATCTAGATATTCATTTTTTGACTGAGGGAGCACCAAAATGCATCTGGAATAGCACGCCTTATAGCGCGCTAAAACCATATGTTGCTCCAAAGGGGTCATTAAAGGAACTCTGTTTGAATGTGCTCTCTCATCCAGAGTGTGCGAGTAAACAGTGGCTCTATGAACAGTACGATCATGATGTTCAAACAAGAACAATCTCTTTTGGAAGAGATGCAGGACTTTTAAAACTCGGAACTGATTCCATGCTTGGTTTGTCCTGTGGATGTAATCCACGACAGATCATGCTTGATCCATATACTGGCACTGCAAACGCAGTCTATGAAAACGCAGCTAATTTGGCATGTATGGGTGTAGAGCCACTCTGTATTGTAAACTGTCTAAACTTTGCAAGCCCAGAGCATCCTGAGATCTACTGGCAGATCGAACAGTGCATTCGTGGCATGGGAGATATGTGCCAAAAACTCTCAATTCCGGTTGTTGGTGGGAATGTCTCATTATATAATGAGAGTGATGAAACGAAAACGCAGATTCCTCCAACACCATCTATCGGCATGATCGGGCGTGCCCCAATTATAGTTCCACAGAAAGTAAAAGATGGAGATCATATCTATCTCTGCTCATCAAGATCTTCTGCACAAGAAGAAAAGAAAGAGGGCGATGGAATGGGTGGCTCTATTCTATCAGCTCTCACCGGGTGTCAGGGTACACCACCAACATGTACAGAGACTGAGATCCTCACTTCTATCAGAGATGCTGCCAAGAGTGAAGCGGTCGTCATTACCGATATCAGCCAAGGGGGTCTCATTACCGCTCTTGCCACAATGGCACATAATGCAACAATTACCATGCCAGATGGGATCGATCCAGTCTCATTCTTGTTTACTGAGTCATATGGCAGATTTCTCATATTTGGAGCAGATAAAACAGTGATTGAAACTGCACTCAAAACATGTGCCCTTACAGAGCTTGGAGCTGTTGGTGGCGAAGGGCTGATCATCAGATGCAAGAGTGAAGAGGTTAGACTTTTGCCAGAGGAGATAAAACAAGCAAGAGAAAGCCTGACTGATCTCATGCGTCCTGCATGAGACATTCATCCATAAATAAGAATCAGATACATTTAACTACCCTGAGCACGAACTAACGAGACCATACGAACCAAAGTCGTATCTCATATGTAGGTACTTTTGCATATACAAGAGAAAATACATACAAAATAGATGGAATAAAGAGCGTTACATCATGAATAGAGAGGCAGCGAAGACGTTCAACAGAGAACTTCCTGACATCCAATCAACTCAACCCGATGTCCGAATTAATTTAACACGAGTTGGAGTGAAGAACGTCCAAAAGCTCGTTGAAGTTAAAAGAACAGATAAACGCCCAGTAATTTTTATTTCCAGTTTCGATATTTTCGTTGATCTCCCTGGAAGCCTCAAAGGGGCAAATCTTTCCCGCAACTTTGAAGTTATTGATGAGGTTTTATCTCAGGCAATTCATGGCGAGGTCGCAGAGATCGAAGAGTTATGCAGCATTGTTGCATGGAAGCTTCTTGATAAACATGAGTACGCAGACAGAACTGAGGTTCAGATGCGCAGTCAGTTCATGATAGCAGCTGATACACCAGTATCAATGACGAATTGTCAAGAGGTTGTAAATGTATTTGCAAATGCAATTGCTGCACGAACAACAGGGAAACCAACGATTCGAAAAAGCATTGGTGCTGAGGTTACTGGAATGACCGCCTGTCCATGTGCTCAGAATATCATGCGAGAGCGTGCCCATCATGTGATGCAGGATATTGGTATTGAAGAAGATAAGATTCTTCAGTTCTTCGAGCAGGTGCCAATGGCCACGCATAATCAACGAGGAAAGGGGTTTCTTTCTATTGAAACAGGTGATGAATGTCATGTCTCCCTGCAAAAGATCATTAAGATCGTAAAGGAGTCCATGAGTACGCCTATCTACGAACTGCTAAAGCGAGGAGATGAGGGGCATGTGGTACTGACTGCTCATCAAAATCCTCGATTTGTTGAGGATTGTGTTCGTGAGATGGCACGAAAGGTGCATAATGAGTTTCAGCACCTCCCTGGTGACTCACTTGTGATCATGGCACAAGATAATGAGGAGAGTATTCATCAACATGACGCATTTGCAGAACGCCAAGCAACAATTGAGGAACTAAAACGAGAACTTGCAGTATAAATTTCTCAGTACAATTTTTTGCTAAAAAATTGAGTAAAAGCACTTGGGGTATGCTCACTCTGTTCGCATACCCGTCGAATGGTTGTTCATTTGCGTATTGGATAGCCCAATAGTAAGCGGATTTTCGACGCGAGTGCCAAACGGGCCGCAGAAAGAACGGCAGTTGTCACATATCCCATCAACGGAAGGTGCATTTGCGACGCGAGTGACAAGCGGGACGGACAAAGAACGGCAGTTTGATCCCTCTCAAGCCATCTGACGAAGGAGGATGGCTTCAAGGGAGGCGCGTCCTCGCCGTGCTTGGCGAGCTCTCGAACCATCTGACGAAGGAGGATGGCTTCAAGGGAGGCGCGTCCTCGCCGTGCCTGGCGAGTTTTTCAAATTACAAATTAAGATACAAATTAAGAATATCATCGGAGAAAAAAGGATCTCTATAATGTCCTTTTTTCTGATTTGAGTAGAGTAAAAGAAGGTTTTGGAGGCTTTTCTGGAGGATATAGGTAGAAATGCTTCCAAACCTGCGTTTAATATGCGCAGGTACTCCAGTCTTATGACTGGTGGATACATAATAGTGGATCTTACTTGGTAATAAATATGTCGTATACTGGATCGTCTATTGTCGAAACAACTCGTCTCTTCTCGGATGGAATAATCGCATTCTTGACATTATGAATGAATCTACCCCTTTTTTCCTTTTGGGATCAAGGATGGAAGATCCTTTTTTTGATCTCGCGCATCCTTGTGAGCTTGATATCGTGCCCTGACAATGGCATCACTTGCATTTGCATAACAGTATTTACAAAAGTGGAGGCAAGATGAGTACTGACCAATGTCTTTTGCATGGATGCAAGAACATTTTTTTCTCTGTCCTGGATCCTTTTTTGCATGATGTAAAAATGCAGAAAATTCGGTATTTTCTTCATTTTGTTCTGTTATAAGTTGCAGAAGCAGATCACGGTCGATACAGTTTCCAGGGCTAACATATGAGTAGACAAAAGGATCTTTTTCCTCGCAGCAGATGTGTGTTTTAATCTGATATTTTTTCTCGATCTTGTCAAGAAATAAAATGAACCGGTACTTTTCGTCAGAACTAAACTCTCGCACTCCTTTATGGAGAGATGTAGCAAGAAGTGCTTTCACTCCTTTGTATCTTTCAATCTGAATAAAGCTGAGAATGAGCTTTTCTGTATATGGTGAAAGACTCTTTGTCAGTCTCTCTACTCTGGAACAAAGAGTAAAAAGAGATATAGAGTCTGATAGTAGAAGGGGATCATAACGCCATATAACACGATGAGCTCCGAGTTTCTGGCTGATTTTTTGAAAGCCAATAACTCGATCACGGAGTGCGGGGAGACCTGGTTCGATCTCTTGTTCATAGTCATTGAGTGTTATCTGCACATAGTAGAGGAATGGACATCGATTGAGCTCTGGAATGTGCCTGTACAGTGTACATGGATCTTTTGTCCAGAAGATGGCTGCATGTACCTTGTCAAACCATACTTTTTGTGTAAATGCTGAGTTATATGGGCTGTTCCAAAGTACATATCCCTTTTTCCATCTCTCAAAAAACCAATCCATGTAAAAGGCAGGTATATCTGTTGCACGACTAGCTGAGATAATAAAGGGATGCACATCATGTATTTTTGAATCCTTTTGATCTGGAGCAGAGGTATTAAAAAGGGTTGTTTGTGTCATCTTCTATCGTTCATAGAGCATGGGTGTATACCCATTTGCTCGTGCAAACCCAAATTTTCGATAGAAATACTCTGTTCCTGGATCTGCAATGATTCCAAGCCATGTGATGCCATGTGTATGACACTCTTGTATCAGTTTTTTCACAATACACGTCCCTATTCCCTTGTTCCGCCATTCGGGAAGTACAACAATATCCTGGAGATACCCATCTGATACCCCATCTGAGATAACTCTCCCCATGCCAATGGCGTGGTCATTATGTTCTGCAATAACAAAGCAAAAACTCTGTTTCAGGAT
>JAITWW010000113.1 GCA_031285085.1 Candidatus Methanofilum arcanum | reverse complement strand
TAGCATGGTTTGCTATCGGGCTTTCATATGATGCTACTGGCATAACTGATAAAGCTCTTGATGCATATGAGAGGGCCTTGGCAATCGACCCTGGTAACTCCGCATATAATGCGTTTCGTGAGAAGCTTATCGCGGCTCTTGATGAACAACCAACTACGGGCCCAACAAAAATGCCAACGAAGGATGTTGTTTCACATTAATCGAACCCTCTTTTGATACATTCACAATTAAAACTGACGATGAAGGAAAAACACGGGAAGAGGATGAAAGGTTTGCATGAAGTACAGAAGGAGGGAACTGACTCATAATTCCATGTTTTCTTCATACACATACGTGATGAAGAGATATTCCATGCCGTGAAAATCCATAGGTACAAGAAAGAAAATGGATGGACTCTGTGCGCTGTAGCGATACAGGTGATCTACAGGTGGTCTGAAAAAACGGTTGAAAGGTGTAAAAATACCTTTCTTTGGTGTTTTTCACAGTTTCTTTCTATGAATTACCTGATTTTCCACGTGAGTATGAGAACCAGATACCAATTGTACACAGAAGCCCAAGGGCTATAAATATTGTCGAGATAGCTTCAAGAAGCGAATCTGCAATCTCTGGACTGATAACAACAGACCCAAGCATGACTGCAAATGCAATTGTGGCTGCAGCGACTGATACGACCTGTCCAAATACTCGCATGGTACCTGCTGTTGCAGAAGCAATGCCTGCCTGAGTGTCAGGAACTGAACTCATAATAGAGTTCATATTTGGAGAGGAGAAAAATGCAATTCCAGCTCCCAAAAAGATCAAAATACCAATGACAACCCATAAGGGAGTTGTGCTTGTCAAAGTCGAAAATGCAAACAGAGCGAGTGCAGTCATGATCATACCAACTGTTGCAAGAATTTTAGGATCGATACGATCTGACAATCTTCCTGTAAATGGCGTTAGCACTGCCATGACAACAGACTGTGCAATGAGAACTGTTCCTGCTTCAGTGCCAGTAAACCCTCTAACACCGAGAAGGTAAAATGAAAGGAGCATCGCCACTGCATATGATGCGCCATAGTTAATGAGTGCGGCGAGAGAACTGTTTCTAAATAACTTGTTTTCAATGAATACATGGATTGGAAAGACAGGTTCAGGCTGTTTTAGTTCCCACCAAAAGAAAATAACTGCTATTGCAATACCAATGATAAGCATGATAACTGCATCTGATCCTTCCATAATCCTGCTGATACCAACAAGTACGAGCGATGCTGCAATGATATAAATAACTGCACCAAGACCATCAAATGGTTTGTCGGTGTTAGGGACTATTTTTGGAAGTTTCGGAATGACTCTTATCGCAAGACATAATGCGAGTGCAACAATGGGAATGAGTGCCCAAAAAATAGAGTGCCAGCCATAGGTGTCAATGAGAACGCCCCCAACAAATGGTCCGAGCGCAAGAGCAGTATAGGTTGCTGCGGTATTTATTCCTATTACCTTTCCTCGTTCCTGATGTGGGAAGTTCGTTGTCAGAAGAGGGATTCCAACAGCGAGAACCTGAGCACTTCCAAGTCCTCCAAGCGCCATCCCGACAAGAAGCATTGGAAAAGAGGTGGATAATCCGGCAATGACAAATCCGATGAGTTGGAAAGAGAGGCCAGCCATGAATATGCTCTGCTTTCCAATCCGGTCAGATAATTTCCCAAATGGAAAGAGAAATACTGCAGATGCCATAAGAAAACTCGTCAGCACCCATCCGATATGAGATGCAAGAGTGTTAAAATCCTCGGAGATGTACAGAAGGGCGACACTTACTCCAGAGATGACCAGAGGTGTTGCAAATGCGGACAGGCTGACTATGAGAAGGAGAGTAGTGAGCTCTGCTCGTGTGAGATTGGGTAATTTTTGTGCGGTTTGTGACATGTGATACTCCATTTTTACTTTCATTTCAGCACCACGGAGATCAACTTTAAACAGCAAGAACAACTGGGAGTTTTCAGGTTAAATGAGGCAATATATCACGTTTTTCATGGTGTTATCTCACCATTTTTGTGATGCTTTTCACAAATGATTTCCGTGTTTCAACATCAGAGTGTCAGCGGCTTTGCATATAAGGTTTTTTGAAGTGGGTTGGCGGGGTAGCTATTCGCATCGTGAAATATATATAGCACTTGAAATGAATCACGATTTTCATAGAGAATTGCTCTCAATTTTTAGCTTTTTCCTCTTCCCGCGCACCTTAGTTGACATAGATTGCCAGCCACTCTTTTTGACAAACCTGGGTTTTGGCATGATTTTAGCTTTCACAGACTTTACAGTACAACCATTCTTTGCACATACATGTTCCCATCAACAAATTTTAAATATCTTGACACCAAGGTGTTTACTGCAGCAAATAGACGATTCCTCCCCATATTTCGATGTTTAGTTTGACATACAATATAAATAAATCCAACTTAAAATATTTTGTTGAGTACAATAGTTCAACTCCTTTGAGCTATGTACCATATGAACATATACCTTGGGAGGAGATTTTACCGTTTTATTTCACTTTAAATTCAAAACCCTATAAAAAATTGGATTAAAAAATGTATGTACAAAATTGACTGTACTTCCAGTATTCGCAAAAAGTGGTGTGCAGAAAGGTTAATATGATCTTCCAAGCAAACTGGCGGTCCCAGGTTCTCCACAGATAATGCAATTACTCTGATCCACATTGACAAGCTTTCCGCGAAGCTCTCCACCAAGCAACACAGCTTCAGACTCGGCTTCTATCTTTTCACAGCACTCCTTTGATCCACACCAATGCAGCACACCAACACCACCCTTAGCGGCATCTAAAAGCTCACCGCGAGTAGAGACCATATGAATCTGGCCCTGTACACGTTCACGCGCAACACTCTGTATCTCAGTGGTAACAGATGCAAGCTTCTCTTGAATATGTACTGCAATATTCTCTCTTTGGATCGCTTCCTTTGTACCGCCACGTGTTACGGTCATCACAACCCCATTATCAATATCTCGGGGACCGATCTCAATACGAAGAGGAACACCACGAAGCTCCCAATGATAATACTTTGCACCTGGCCTCAGATCTCGGGCATCAACCTTCACCCGAAATCCAGCGGCTTGTAACTCATCGCAGAGAACCTGAGCAGCTTCTTGTACCTCAGCCTCTCTCTTCTTCATAATAATAGGAACAATCACAATCTGAACTGGTGCAGTCTGAGGGGGAAGGCACAGCCCAGTATCATCCCCATGTGTTGAAATAAGTGCTGCAATGCATCGCTCTGAGATACCATAACAAGTCTGATGGCACAAAACCTGCTCGCCATTGATATCCTCATAGGTCAGATCAAATGTCCTGGAAAAACTATCACCTAAGTGATGCACCGTTCCAACCTGTAAGGTTCTTCCATCTGGCATAACACAATCAAAAGCAATGGTGTAATCAGCTCCTGGGAACTTATCCCAATCAGGACGTTTTGATATCAAAACAGGCACACACAGAGCATCATAAAACTCCTGATATAACCGCACCGCAGCTTCAACCTGCTCTGCTGCATCATCCCATGTACCATGAACGGTATGTGCTTCTTTAAATGAAGTAATCTCACGCACGCGAATCAATGGTCGCGTATGCTTTGTCTCATAGCGAAATGTATTTACAACCTGATAGAGCTTTAGGGGAAGATCAGCATGAGATCGGATCCAAAGTGCGTACATGGGGTAGATTGATGTCTCACTGGTAGGTCGAAGGGCAAGCCGTACATCGAGTGGTGTTGTTCCTCCATGCGTGATCCAGTAGACCTCGTTTTCAAACCCCTTAATGTGCTCTGCCTCCTTCATGAACTCATGCTCTGGGATAAGCAAGGGAAACAGAGTTTCATCGTGATCAACATCAAGAAGAGAGCGAAGTATAGAATACACCCGTTTTCTCACACCAAACCCGTACGGATGCCACACATACATTCCTTTAATCGGGTAGCGTACATCCATAATCTCTGCACGCCACAAAATTTCATTATACCACTCTGAAAAATCAGATTTTTTTGGAAGAAGTTCTATACTCTGGGTATTATTATCGTTTTCTCTATTGGCACTCATACACTACTATCTCCTCTATTTTGTAACCATCATTTCCATCACAAAGGGTGTGATAAACCCTTCAACACACGCTGCAACAAAGATAAATGGCACAACGTACAGAATAAAAAGCCGTCCAGCATATTTTGCTGAGTCAAGTGCATCTCCTTTTCCGGAAAGCTCTCCCCAGAGCCCTCGTGCAATGATCATTCCAAGTGCTGCTGATACAAGCACAGCGGGGATTTCAAATATACCATGAGGAAGTAATCCAACCATCAATACAGAGGCAGACATATCTCGCAGAAGCACCTCAATTAAAACACCAATGACAATACCATTTGTCATCAAAAGAAACAGAGTAAACAATCCAAATGTTGCACCACCAAGAAAAATGAGAGCGCAGATCTGCACATTATTTATGAAAATTTGAAAGGACATAGCAGCAGCTGAATCAGAAGCAATACCTGTAACTACCACATCCTGAAACATGTTGTAGATCTGATCACCTACTGCTGAATCCGCTTGTGCTGTCCAATATCCAATTGCAATGAAAAAGAAAAACATTGCACAGGAAAAAACAATATATATTCCAAGTGATAGCTTGGAAGTATCTGTATGCGTTATAGTATCTATCTCGTTAATTTTCATGAACTCTCACATTATGTTTTTGTCTCTACTTATCATTTAGACGTGCAACATCATCCTCATCATGTCACGAATACCTGGTGCCAAACCAACCATAATCATTGCAAGAAGAATAAGATACCACAATGGTTTTGATCCTTCTTTGCGGTACAACTCAAGGACATAGATACCAGGAATTAAAACCAATAATTTCAGTGGAAACATAGAAAGTGCAGTCCCTGTTGCCTCTATTAATGCACCTCCAACAACATGTTGTTCAACATAAGACATGGAATGGAGATCAATGCCATAACTTGTGGCACTTGCATCAAGCATATGACCTGCAATCAGCACCTGGTACAGTCGTTCATCGAGATATGACCATGCAAAGACATATCGGAGCACGGCATAGATGAGCATGGTTGAAAAAGCCGTAGCTATCAGAATAAATGCAATAACAAAGAGATCAATGGTTGTGTGAGTGAGGCCAAACCAAAGGAGAAGAAAAAGTGTTGCAAGCGCACAAACTCCTCCAGCAGTCCCAAACACATATTTCCAGGAAGAAATTACTTTTTTTCTCTCAAGGTACCAGGAGCTGATAAGGATAACAAAAGCAATGAGAAAGATAAAGAAGTAAATAAGGGGAGTGATGAGCACATAGCTGATGGGAGCAGTTAGTATATTGCAATCCTCTACGACACGTAAGAACCCACCAAACACTACCCATGGAAATAATGCATAGATAAAGGAGCGATCAATACTGATGCCCAAACGGGAAAACAATCGATAGAGAAGGTATACACATATGACTAGAAGTATTGCATATGTGGCGGTATCTACTGGATTATATGCCAGACCATATCTAATTGGATCGATGTAATATTTGTATATAAATTCAGTTATCATTCAGTTACTACATATCTAAAAAGAAAGGATATCTCTTTTTGCTTTAGGCACCTGGATGTGGTACTTTTTTGTAATGCAAATATCTAACAATGCTGCACGTTCTATGTTATACTCAAGTGAAACAAATCCATGGCTACCGAGTTCATGTCACATATAGTAAACACAGGAAATCAAGGACTCTTCACGAAACTACCTCGTGATATCGTCATCAGCGAAAATGCTATTTTGCAGATGCCAACAATATGTGCCAATGTTCATCCCGGTCAGAGTGTTCTTCTCATTACGGGAGAAACGACAGGGAGAGTGGCAGGGGATCTGGTATATCAGCGTCTGAAAGATTCGGGTTCATATACAATCTCTCAATTTTCTGCACCCTCGCTCTCACCCCAAACTATCGAGGCTGCCGAAGAGGCAGCCCGTGATGTTGATTATCTCATTGCTATTGGCGGAGGGCGAGTTATCGATACCGCCAAAATCGTATCATTTCGTGCTGGCAAACCATTCATCAGTGTTCCAACAGCAGCATCACATGATGGCATTGTTTCCAATCGCGCAACGCTTCCAACAGATACAGGAAGTGTATCTATAGAAGCAGCGCCGCCAATAGCAGTCATTGCAGATACAACCATCATTGCCGAAGCACCGCATCGTCTTCTTGCTTCTGGTTGTGCAGATATTATCTCAAATTACACTGCGATTTTAGATTGGGAGTTTGCACATCGCCTGCGGGGTGAACAAATAAGTGAGTATGCAATTGCACTGTCAAGAATGACTGCAGAAACCCTGGTAAAGCAGTCTCCTTTGATCAAGCCAAAATGCCAAGATGCGGCACGTATTGTTGTGAAGGCATTGGTATTTTCAGGAATTGCAATGAGTATTGCAGGCTCATCCCGACCAGCATCAGGTGGAGAACATAAGTTTGGGCATGCACTTGAAAAAATTGCACCCGGAAAGGTTCTGCATGGAGAAGCATGTGGGATTGGATCCATTATGACTATGTACCTCCATAATGGAGATTGGCGCTCAATTCGTGAGTCATTACAGAAAATAGGAGCTCCAACAACTCCTCATGAAATTGGTGTCTCTGATGAACAGATCATCTGCGCATTGCTTGCAGCAAAAACCATTCGCCCTGAACGATATACGATTTTAGATACGAGTCTCACTCCTGAGTCCGCTCAGAGATTAGTTTCGATATTATATCAGGAATAGAAAGAATATACAAATGAAATGCATATTTTTAAAACATAATGGATAGGCATGAAACATATGAGCTTGCAACATGCAAAAGGAAAAATTACTATCGTTGGGGAAGTATATGCCCACGAAGGCAGTGAATTTATATACATTGGTATGAGTGAGGTCTGCACACCATGTCCTGTGTGTAAGGTATGTCATAACCTTGTGTCAGGAAGAAGATACAAGGTGATCTCCGTTCGAGATCCTGTTCATGAATGCAGTGTGCATGAAGGAAAGGCTCGCACCGTAGAGGTTGTACCTGCACTGATTCCTGCCCGTATTCTTCTTCCTTCGAATGCTTCATCAGCTCGGAATACTTCATTTGTGTATTATCCACCCTGTAATGAACGATGTGAGTACGTATTTCAATGTCATGCTCCTGGTCTTGTGAAAGGGCAGCGATATATCATTCGAGAGATTGAAACAGAGGAGATGCAACTATGTCAGAGTGGGGATGTTTGTGATGGTGACACATCTGCCAATACACAGAGATTATCTTCTTTGCATACCGTCCCATGCCCTGTTGGAGAATCCAGAACACTTGTTCTATTAGAATTATTACCTGATGAACTTCCACGATTTGTGTCAAAACAAGAGTAGAGCTCTTGAAAAAATTAATTTCAAATTAAAAATAGCATATTTAAATGTAAATTTAAAATCACAAGAGCTCTCCTGTGTTAGATAAAAAACGGTTCTTCCCAATGCCACTTGAATAATATATATATAGATATTATATAAAAATTTCTATGAACGACGAAAACGAGGTTACGATGAGGGATATTCAATGTCGTTCAAGTAACTTTGTAAAGAACCTAAAAAAGTAAGAGATTTATTCTTCTGTCTGTGATTCTTCTGCCTGCGCTTCTGGTGGTGCAAAGTACTGCTCAAGTGTCTTTGAACCATACTTTGTTACGATTACATTAATTTGAACAAAATCAGCAGTGATCTCGCTTCCGCGAATCATCTTTCTCCGGCGTTGCCCCTCCATCACAGGATGGAATCCAACCCCTCCACGAACTAATGCACGGCGCCGTCCAGCTATTGGTAAGCTCTGACGTGCAGGAGTGCCATTTTTATCAGATGCACCAGTTATCTTGATAGTGTATCCATCAAATCCAAGAGGAGCTGCATCCATTTCTTGTCCAATATTTTTTCCAATGAATGAGCTTGCCGCAACACCGGTTGCTGCGACATTGTATGCTTTTCCCGTCTTTGTATCAGAAAGTACTACTTTAAAATCTGCCATATAAATCGATATTTTCTATCTATGTTCAATCAAAATGTCATTCAAGTGAGATTTAAAATGAAGAATATTGTCCCGCTCACTCTGGAATGTTTCCAAAGAAGTCCTTTATATTTTCTTCATAAGAGGTTATATAGATAACGCTTCCAAAATATGCTGAGAAGCCCGAGTAAAAGTTCTTTTGTATGCATACCACCTATATCTTACTGAAATAGTATGAATACAGGCAAACAAAAAATCGAGTGGGCACGCCAGTACATGCCAGTGCTTGACAGTATTACTGAGACATTTAAAAAAGAACAGCCATTTGCAGGTACTACGATCGGAATGGCACTTCATGTCGAAGCTAAAACAGCAAATCTCGTACTGACTCTCGCAGCAGGAGGCGCTGAGGTCTATATTTCGGGATGCAATCCTCTTTCTACACAAGATGACGTAGCTCAGGCATTGAATGAGTATGATCATGTACATTGTTTTGCACAACGCGCCTGTTCGACCGAAGAGTACTACGCAGCAATCGATAAGGTTCTTGATGCAAAGCCTGTGATCACAATCGATGATGGGATGGATCTCATTCACCGACTGCATACCTCAAGAGGAGACATTCTTCCATCAGTAATTGGTGCATGCGAAGAAACAACAACAGGTATTCATCGACTGCGCGCGATGGAAGCGGAAGGAAAATTGAAATTTCCAGTTCTCGCCGTAAATGATACCCCTATGAAACGATTTTTTGATAATGTTCATGGTACAGGGGAGAGCGCACTTACCGCAATCATGATCACAACCAATAATATGATCGCTGGAAAATGGGTTGTTGTTGCTGGGTTTGGATACTGTGGACGAGGTATTGCACGAAAAGCAAGCGGACTTGGAGCAAAGGTCATCGTAACCGAGATAGATCCACGCCGTGCTCTTGAGGCATATATGGAAGGATTTCATGTGATGACGATGGAAGAAGCAACCCGTTTTGGAGATATCTATATCACAACAACAGGAAACACTTCTATCATTACAGCTCAGCACTTTGGAGCGATGAAAAATGGTGCTATTCTTGCGAATGCAGGACATTTTAATGTTGAAATCGATCAACTGTGGTTAGAACAGAACGCACGCACCATCGACCGCCGTGATGGTATTGACAGTTATACACTCAGGAACAAGAAGATCCATGTACTTGCTGAGGGTCGTCTTGTCAATCTTGCAACACCAAAAGGAATGGGGCATCCTATTGAGGTTATGGATCTTTCCTTTGGATTACAAGCATTAGGGGTTTTGTATATTGCAAAGCATGGAAAGGCGTTAAAGCCTGGTGTTCATGAGGTACCTGTTGATATTGACATGGAAGTTGCTTCCCTGAAGCTTGCTTCACTTGATCTCTCTATTGATTCTTTGAGTGAAGAACAGAAAAAATACAGTGAAAGCTGGGATATTGGGACATAATCCAGCAAAAATAAAAGATTAAACGAGAGAAGAAAAGAGAAGATCCTCTCTTTTTACTTTGAAAAGTTGCTAGCAGAAGTACTATCATACAAGCAACCTCAAATGAGTTTTTTTGGAACAACCCCACATTTTTAGATTTTTCTGAATGGTATGAAAAGTCCTTTAGAAAAATATATTTCATTCTTCACACACTCATTTTATGAACAATCAAACACAACCACTATGAAACACATGACAAGAGATCATCACATAAAACCAAGTACACACCTCTTTCACCTTGTTATGAATCAAGAATATCACCAAAAGGCGTACGACATATGAGCTCCCACCAGCTTGCTATCTACCTCGACTTTGAAAATCTTGCAATTTCAGCAGATCAAGTCTTTTCACACATTGAACGCCCCTTAAAACTTGGACCTCTCCTAGATTATGGAGCTACAAAAGGAACAATCAGTATAAAAAAGGCATATGCTGATTGGGCTCGGCCTGACAACAATCGCTATATCAGACATCTCATAAAATACGGCTTTGAACTCAAATACCTACCTGGAACATCACATCGTGGTAAAAACGGCGCAGACATTCAGATGAGCATTGATGTCCTTGAAGATATGCAGTTTTACCCACTTGATGCGGTAATGATTGGATCCGGCGATACCGACTTTCTCCCCCTCATTCGGCGCGTCCTTGCGCGAGGAAAAAAAGTCTATCTCACGGGATTTGATGACTCTGTGGGAGATACTATCAGAGATAACTGTTCTGAGTATCAATCATTGGATACCTTACTTGGCGTATTCTTACTGCCAGATTTTGATGCACATGAAGAGCCAGACGAAGAATCAGAGGTACTCACAAGCTCACTTCGAAAAGGACGTGATCTCCTTATTAGATATATCCGTTCGAAAAATCCAGATGAAGCAATATTATTTTCGCTCCTCAAAAATGAACTCCTTCGACTGCAACCCTCCTTCTCAGAAGGAAGTTTAGGATTTCATAGCTTCACTGAGTTTATGGAATCATTTGAAGGAGACCTCATTGAGGAGATCTCAACCTCTTCACTTGGACACCCCCAAGTGCTATTCAAACGTTCTGGAGATATCCCTCTTCAATCATCATGCACCAAAGACGAGATCCTGGAGTTCATCACAAAAAATCTAAGATACCCCTTTGATCTAAAGACACGCCTTGAACTCTCAAAAAGCCTACTTTCCTGCTTCCTTGAGAGATCTCCGGTTTCAATGACTGATATGATAAACACCATCTCCACACACATGGAAACAATGCCAAGACTCACGATTCGAAAGTTTCTCTTTGCGCTTGGAGAAGGACGAGCATTCCATTATGCAGAGCCAATGTTTAATCAGTCGTTGCAGAGACGACCCCAGATCCTAAACAAAGGCATCACCACACCAGAACAGATCGAAGAGATCTATCGAAAACGGGTACTTGAGATCATTCGAAACAGATTCTCAGGAGCTGATATGGATCTCATCGAAAAACGATTATCCTCCCAGAATACAACTTCATAAGAGAAAAAAGCATCAGCTCCCTTTTCTCTCATACCTTTTTGACTCTTTCATTCACTCTCTGACCGAAACTTTATATTCTTTGATGCCGAAAATTCTGTCAACGAAATATTCGGTGACAAACAATGACTCTCACAATAGAAAACCCCTACAGCATTACATATCCAAAAATAACTGCCATTGGAAGTGAATCTGAAAAAGAAATTGAGCTTATTGAACAGTTCGATTGTGTAGGCGGTGCAATGTGGGCAAAGACACAGTATCAAAAAAGCCCACTTGTAACTTCTGTGAGAACGGTTGCGAACACCACAAGATACATTCTCCATACCGGAAATATCTCGTTAGACCTCCAGGGTTCTGTTTTTCCCGCTGGAATCTCAGGAGCGCAGATCAAAGGAGATGAGATCTACATCTCTTATCTTGGTCTTGGAGGAGGAGGAGTTGGAGCATCTATCTGCCGCGCATCTGCGGGAGGTGTTCTTCGTTCAGAGTACACTGAATCAGGAGGAGGAAAAACAGCCGGATCAATGATTGTACTTGCAAAAAATACTCGTGTTCTCATCGGTGTTGATGACACCGATACTGCCGAAGAGGGAGCGACATGGACACTTGTCCATAATATTGCACGTGTCATAGAAACAAACAACCCTGAGCACCAGTACCTCTCACACACCATTGTCCAGTTATATCCAGTGGAGTTTCGCACAAAAAACTGTGTGGCATTAGTTGTCGAGTTTGCAACCACCTCGCAAGCCTCACTTATTGAGCAGTTCTCAGAGTTGCTCAAAGCCTACACCCTCTCTTCGGAGACAGGCATGGCAGTCTATGTTGGATTCTCCCCAGATGCTCTTCTCCCCTATGGTTGGAGAGTAAAGCAGGGATATGTTGATCACGGCGATACCAGGGCTCAGTATCTAGGAGACACTGCAGTCCCTGGTCTTTCAACGCCAATGATGGGCAGAGGTCTGGTAGGTGCAATCGCCGCCATTCCTTTTTATACGAAGTTTGAGGAGGCACTTGAATTATGTGGATAAACACAAAAGCAGACTTGCTCGCTGCTGGAACAGCTCAGATATCCGGTGCTTCGTGGCACCAGTTTGTAAGTCAGTCAATAGCAGGCCCTGGTGCAGGAGGTGATGGAGCGGTATTTCTCAACTATCATGGTCATCGTGTCAAACTCTCTCTCTCAAAAACAGGATCTGTCCTGCTCTCCCACCGTGGAGGAGGAGTTGTCTCATTCACCTTACACAATGAACAACATATTGCAAAGCTCGAACCTGCTTCCTTACACTGTCCAGAACAAGCATATATCACGATCTCTGGTTCTTGCATCTTTTCATGCAAGTACTGTAATGTTCCATCCCTTGCAGGACGCAGAAAGAGCAATGATGAGATCGTGCACATGATTCAAAAACAGCAGGAGTATGGATCTGTACGTGCGATATCGCTGACCTCTGGGATCATGCACAGTGTGGAGGAAGAAGAGGAGAACACAGTCTCAGTAGTAACAAGGCTTCGGGATGAGTTCCCAGAGCTTCCAATTGGGGTCTCTATCTATCCAACAGAAAAAAGCGCCATGCGCCTGTATGAAGCAGGAGCGTGTGAAGTCAAATTTAACCTTGAGGCAGCAACTGCTGATATTCTGGCAAAATTCTGTCCAGAAAGCAATCGAGATGTACTGCTCTTTGCACTTGCAGCCTCTGTTCCCTTGTTTGGAAAAGGACATGTATTTTCAAATGTAATTCTCGGGCTTGGAGAGAGTGATCAGGAGATGGAAGCATGTATTTACGAACTCTGCGATCTTGGAGTCATTCCCATCATTCGCCCCTTAAGCCCACATGCCGAACTTGAGGCAGAAGGGTACCATCGTCCTGATTCAAAACGCCTACTTGCAATGCATGAGATCATGACAAAAGCACTTGGAAGTGCAGAGCTTGACCCTTCCCTCTGTAAGACCATGTGCCCACGCTGTGGTGGATGTGATCTCGTTGTTGGAAGAGACTCATGAACATCTCCTGAAGGAACAAGATCAAAAACACCCATCCCACAAAAATGAAAATTGAACACGCACTCGGAACAATACTCAAAAAAAGCGGCATTCCAACCTATTGCGTCCCAGGGTTTCCGGTATCTGCTCTTTGTGAACAGGCTCATGCAACCATTGTCAAAAATGAAAAAATCGCTTTAGAGTTCGCACTTGGTCACTCACTCGTAGGCACGCGGGCTGCGGTGATTGTAAAACAGGTTGGCATGAATGCACTTGCTGATCCCCTTGCCAATGCAACATTCCAGGGATTAAAAGCTGGTGTCATAGTAATTGCAGGAGATGATGAGTACCTCTCTGCCTCTCAAACCGCCCAAGACCCACGATATTATGGCCCAATTGCCAGAGCTGCCGTGGTAGAACTGTGTGGGCACAGTCCAAGAGAGGCACTCGAAGAGGCGTTTTTAGCCTCTGAACGCTTCTCCCGCATTACCATCGTACGAGTAACAGACACTGAACTTCGTTCTCATATAACAATACCAGAACCAAATACCGACTCGATATCTGTGAAACCACAGAAAGAAAACTGCACTGGGCTTGCAGATCCAGATTGTACCATGTATGGGCGAGGAGTACGTGTGCAGAACATAACAGAACAGATGAATGGATACCAAGGTGGGCTTGTGTACCCTTGTATTCATCCTTCACCTCATCTCACACCTGCTGATACGCACCGCTCAAGGAGAAAAAAATCCCTCTCTTTGTGCCGTGATTGTTCATTTCGAGCTCTATTTGATATGTTTGAGGAAGCAGGAAAACCCATCATCTGTGATGCAGGATGTTGTGTGCTTCTCATGAATACTCCATACACCGTTGGATTTGCCTCGTATGGCATGGGTTCCTCCATTGCAACCGCTCATACAACCGGTGTTGCATTCATTGGAGATTATGCACTCCTCCACTCTGGACTGCAGGCACTCATTGAGATCTATGAACAAAAAATTCCAGTAATAACTGTTGTTTTACAAAATTACAAACTGGGAATGACAGGAGGACAGAAAATATCTGATATTGTGCCATATATCGCTTTTTCAAACCCGTATGTATGTACCTGCGATGACAGTACTGCGCTGCGAAAGATTCAGTCCGCGATAGGAGTGCCGATGCAGGAGAGAAAAGAACCGAGAACATTTGTAGTCCAAGGAAACTGCCAAGAGGTGATTTATCATGAATATGTGGAATGTTGAGATATGTGATGTAACACTGCGTGATGGAGAACAAACCCCAGGTGTTGCATTCACCAAAGAAGAAAAGATTGCCATTGCACACCAGCTTGATGCTATTGGTGTTGAGGTCATTGAAGCTGGGTTTCCAGTGATATCAGAAGAAGAATGCAAAGCTGTACGTGCAATCTCACGAGAAGGGTTACATGCAAGGATCTGTGGACTCGCCAGAACGATGCGTTCAGATCTAGAAGCTGCCATTACCGCTGAGGTCGATATGGTAAGCCTGTTTCTGGCAACCTCTCCTACTCATCTCCAGCATAAATATAAAAAGCCCCTTGAAGAGATGGTAGCACGGGCTGCTACTGAGGTTGATTACGCCGTAGATCACGGTCTCCAGGTTCGTTTTGGGGCAGAAGATGCTTCGAGAACAGATGTTTCTGCTCTCATCTCGGTTTATCAGGAGATTGCAGAACATCATGCCACGCTGCTGACATTTGCTGATACAACAGGATGCTTAACACCATTAGATTTACAAGAGCGATTGCAGACAATCCTCCCTCAGATCTCGCTTCCCCTTGCGATTCATTGTCATAATGATCTTGGATGTGCCACTGCAAACACACTTACCGCAGCTCAACTTGGTGCATTTCAGCTTCACACGACCGTGAATGGAATTGGTGAGAGATGTGGAAATGCTCGGTTAGAGGAGGTTTTGGTTGGGATTCGACTCAAAGGAGGAGTGGATCGATATGATCTTACTGAGATTCCTGCTCTCTCAGAGATGGTTGCAGAGTATACCGGCATTCCAATCCCAGTTACGAAACCGATCGTTGGAGATCATGCATTTGCACATGAGAGTGGCATTCATATCGCTGCCATGCTTGAGGATCCACAGACATATGAGTACATTCAGCCTGCTCTTCTTGGAACCACCCGAAAATTCCTTCTTGGAAAGCATACCGGAAGAAAAGCTCTCATCCATGTGCTCTCAACCTCCGGGTACTCAGTGCCTGAAGAAAAGGTAGATGCTATTCTTGCTGATATTAAACAGCATAGTGAGGGAAAAGGTGTGGTAACTCCAGAATTTCTTACTGCATGCATTCAAAAAGTGGTTGGGATTCAGTAAAAACAGACAGTGAGAGGGAACAATGGGAACATTATCAGAGCAAATTCTTGGTGCAGAAGCAGGTACCTACATAGATCGACAAGTTGATCGCATGTACGTCCATGACGGCACTGGTATTCAGACAAAGCTTGTTTGGGATAGACTCGGTGGGAAAGGCGTAAAAGCCCCCTATCGTGTCTATGTTATTTTTGATCATAATACACCGGCAAACACCTCTGAGGTTGCCACACTGCAACGTGAACTTCGTAACTTTTGCAAGCAGCAACAGTTTCACTTTTCCGATGCTGGAGGTGGGATCTGTCATCAGTACATGGCTGAAGGGCATGTGGCGCCTGGCGAGATCATTGTAGGAGCTGATTCTCACTCCTGTACACTTGGAGCATTTGGTGCGTTTGCAACAGGAGTTGGTGCAACTGATATGGCGGGTCTCTGGGCTCTTGGGGAGACCTGGTTTCGTGTTCCTGAAAGTATTGGTTTTCACCTTCACGGAAGCTTTTCACGTGGTGCAGAGGCAAAGGATCTGGCGCTGTGGTATGTAAGCACACTTGGTATGGATGGAGCAACCTATCAGGCGCTTGAATTTGTTGGAGAGGGATGTGCAGGGCTGAGTATGACTGAACGCATGACGCTTACGAATATGGCAATAGAAGCAGGTGGAAAGACGGGACTGTTTTATGCTGATCATGTGACTGAAACCTATATGGCACAGTACGGAACTCACTGTAAACACCAACAACCACAAGATCCAATATACACACGTGAGTTTGATGTCGTACTTGATGATATCGTTCCGCTTCTTGCAGTTCCCCATCGGGTGGACTCTGTTGTTCCTGTGCACAAGTACGCAGATACCGAGTTGGATCAGGTGTTTATTGGAACCTGCACAAATGGAAGATATGAAGATCTATTGCGTGCTGCAGAGATCTTAAAAGGAGAGACTGTTTCTGTTCGAACAATTATTGCACCAGCATCACGCCGTACCTATCAACAGGCTTTGCAGGCTGGTGTCATTGATAGCTTCATTGACGCTGGTTGTATCCTTGTTCCCCCTGGATGCGCAGCATGTCTTGGAACTCATCAAGGAGTTCTCGGAAAGGGAGAGGTTGGGCTTTCAACTGCAAATCGAAACTTCAAAAATAGAATGGGTGTTGATGCTTCGTACTTCCTCTCATCAGTGACAACGGCTGCCGTGAGTGCTATATGTGGTGTGATTACAGATCCCCTGGAGGTCTTATAATGCACGTATTCAACACAATACAAGCACCTGCAGTCTGTCTTGGAGATGATATCGATACAGATCTCATCATTGCTGGGCGTTATCTGCGAACAAAAGATGCACAGATCTGGGCTGATCATATATTTGAGGATCTTGATACAACGCTGCATGCACGCTTAAATGGATGTATCATTGTTGCAGGAAAAAATTTTGGGTGTGGGTCATCACGGGAGCAGGCTGCGGTCTCGATTCAGCTTGCTGGTGTGCAAGCAATTGTTGCGCGTTCGTTTTCAAGGATATTTTTCAGAAATGCACTAAATCTTGCCATTCCACTTTTTGAGGTTCCTGATATTACATGTCATGACGGTGATACTATCACATGCTCACTTGAGACGGGTAAAGTAACTGTACAGGATGAATCTAAAAATACCATGACCTATCAGGCTCAGCCACTTTCAGAACGTATGCTTGAGATTATCTCTATGGGAGGTCTTCTCCCTTATATTGAAAAACGTATGAGTTTCAAAGCGCTTTGATAGGAAGTGAAGTTTTCAAGCATTCTCCACCTATATACTCGGCCCCAGTAAGTGCACTTATTTCTATCTTTTTTCCGATCTCTTACCTCTTTTCAAAAGCTTCGAATGTATACGCAACCTACAGAGTATAATGACAAACAGAGCAGCAAAGCCAGTGTATGATGAAGTAGAGTGCCAGCACTGTACTGGAGACGGCTGTTCCTTTTGCGGTGCAACAGGACACGTGTTTGTAAAGCATCCTGCAGAGAAATGTCACCATTGCGAAGGTATTGGATGCTTTTATTGTGGATATACCGGATGGAATAATCTGAAAGGAAAATATGATTGAATAGATATGTATATCTATTTAGCATGGTGAAATTATTGGTTACGAGGTTACAACATGGTAGCTATTGTTGATAAAGATTCATGTACTGGATGTGGGGCATGTGTTGATGACTGCCCTGCAGAAGCAATTGTTCTTGAAAATGAGATTGCGTCTGTTGATGCAGATGCCTGTGTTGATTGTGGATCATGCGTTGATGTCTGTCCTGCAGACTCGATTTCAGTGGAATAACCCATACTCTTTTTCCTATTTGCCACCTAACTAAACAGTATGATATCGGTAGGTGTGCTTGGTGCTACCGGCGCAGTAGGTCAACGATTTGTACAATTACTTTCTGATCACCCATATTTTGATCTTACCGTTCTGACCGCATCAAAGCGTAGCGCAGGAAAAAGATATGCAGAGGCAGTAAACTGGAGACTTGATTCTCCCTTTCCAACATCTCTTGCTGATAAGCGTGTTGTTGATACAGATATCTCCGCTTTAAAAGACCTTGATCTTGTTTTTTCCGCGCTCCCTGCGGAACTTGCAGGTTCGATTGAGCTTGCATGTGCAAAAGCTGGTATGGGAGTATGTAGCAATGCCAGTGCACATCGCATGTCTGATCATATTCCCCTTGTTGTGCCTGAGATAAATGGGGATCATCTTGGCCTTATCGATCTGCAACGAGATAAAGATGGATATGATGGCTTTATTGTGACAAATCCGAACTGTTCAACGATTATGTTAACTCTTTCTCTTGCTCCTCTGCAACCATATCATATTCGTGATGTAAAGGTTGCAACAATGCAAGCAATCTCTGGCGCTGGATTTGAAGGGGTACCAGGCATGGGCATTCTTGATAATATCGTTCCATATATTGGATCCGAGGAGGAGAAGATGGAACATGAGACTGGTAAGATAATGGGAACTTTTGACGGTTCAACCGTTTCTTTTGCGTCATTTCCAGTGAGTGCAAGTTGTCACCGTGTGCCTGTCATCGATGGTCATACGATGGCTGTCTGGGCTGAGTGTGATGCCTCTGTTGAGGTGGCAAAAAAGGCGTTTATGTCTTACAAAGCTCCATTTTCAGGACTACCAACCCAGCCGGATAAGTCTTTATTGTACCATGAGGAGGATAATCGCCCACAACCTCGTCTTGATCGCATGCGAGGTGGAGGAATGAGTGTTTCTGTTGGGCGTGTGAGAGAGGGACTTCGATATATTGCTATGGGGCATAATACAATTCGGGGAGCTGCTGGAGCTTCCATTTTAAATGCTGAGCTGTTAAGGGAAAAGAAATATCTATGACCCAGTGGATTGAAGGGTGAAATGGTAATATTGCAGTCAATGTCTGAGGAAACTGTGAATTCTGATGTAATTGTAGATTCTACGGTGACCTCCGCTTCAGATGTAAATACAATCTCTACCGATAATATCGTTTTTATTGGAAATAAACCAACTATGAACTATGTTCTTGCGATTGTAACACAGTTTCAAAATGGACAGAGTGAGGTTATCGTTCGTGGTCGTGGAAAGGCAATATCTCGTGCGGTTGATGCAGTGGAAGTTGCATTGCATAAGTTTTTGCCACGGATTGAAAAGCAGCAGATTACAACCTGCACCGAAGAGGTTGAGACCGAGGATGGCATGATGCGTGTCTCTGTAATTGAGATCGTACTTGCTCATCAGAACCAGGAATCTTCCGAGTGATTCTTTGCACATATACTAAAACACTAAAACGAAAGGCCTCGTTAAAATCTTAAAAAATCTACTCACATAAAAATATAATATACTCCCTTTATTCCAAAAAATTGTAACGATAAAACAGGAAAATTCACAAAGATAAATAGATAAAATAAATCGTGTGTATATCAATGAATAAACATCTTCATAAAAACGGATTCTTAGCAATTATAGGGATAGTAGCTCTTCTTGAAGTGATTGTCTTTTACTTTGCAATAACGGTGCGTTCTCCAATAATCTGTGCAATAGGCCTCATAATTGGAATAATTATTATCACACTCGCACGAACACAGATTCAGGAGATTGTGGAAGATGAACGAACTGAGTTGATTGTAGGAAAAGCAGCAACACGAACTCTTCATATCGTGCTTATTTTAGTATCAGCATATGCTTTTTCAGGAGTTGCAGTTATCCTGACTCTACCTCACCATCCTTGTGGGCAGATAGTATCCAATTTTACTCTATCGTACCTTCTCCTTCCGTGCATGATGATTCTTCTATACACCGCTCTTCGATATTACTATGCGTACAAGTATGGGGGATTTGAAAGTGAAGAATAGAATCAAAGTGTTTCGTGCCATGCACGATTTAACACAGGAAAAACTCGCTCAGGCCCTTGGTGTTACTCGTCAAACTATTCTCGCCATCGAAAAAGAGAAGTATGATCCATCATTAAGTCTTGCATTTCGGATTGCGTACTACTTCAATGTAAAAATTGAAGATCTCTTTACCTATACAAATGAGGAACTGCAACAAGTCTCTGGTACATCAGATGGTGATCTACCATGGCCAAAGTAAACAGTAGACAAGGAAAAGCAAGTTACAGGAAGGAAATATCGGTTCAAGACACGATACTGAGAAAGAGATAGATAGTCAACCATCTTCCTATCCGACTATATGAATACATAGTGCAGCACACTAATAGTGAGAATGTCATATCAAGATCTTCCAAAAAACTACGATTTTAAAGAGAGTGAAACGCGCTGGCAATATGTGTGGAGAGATGAAGATGTGTACTTCAATCCAGATGAACCATCAAAACCACAATTTATCATTGATACTCCACCTCCTTATCCAACAGGTGAATTTCATATTGGAAACACCTTTAACTGGTGCTATATTGATTTCATTGCCAGATACAAGCGTATGCGTGGCTATAACGTCATGTTCCCTCAGGGATGGGATTGCCATGGGCTTCCTACGGAAGTAAAAGTCGAAGAGATTCATGGCATTACCAAAAATGATCTGCCACGAAATGAGTTTCGAAATCTCTGCCGCGAACTGACTCTTTCCAATATTGAAAAAATGCGCCAAACCATGCGCAGAATGGGATTTTCTATTGATTGGAGCCAGGAATATATTACCATGATGCCTAACTATTTTTCAAAAACACAGGCATCATTTGTCAAAATGTACAAAAATGGGCAGATTTACCAAAGTGATCACCCGGTAAATTTCTGCCCACGCTGCGAAACTGCAATTGCACTTGCAGAAGTGAGTTATGAAGAACGAACCACCAAACTGAATTTCTTCAATTTTGATGGAGTTGAGATCGCAACCTCACGACCTGAACTTCTCTGTGCATGTGTTGCTGTTGCAGTGCATCCAAAAGATGAAAGATACACCTCCTGGAAAGGCAAACAGTTGACAGTTCCCATCTTTGAACATCAGATTCCAGTTATCTTTGATGAAGCTGTTGATCCTGCATTTGGATCAGGTGCGGTTATGATCTGTACTTTTGGAGATCGTCAGGACGTTGTGTGGTGGAAAGTGCACAACCTCCCTCTCCGAAAAGCTATTGACAAGAACGGACATATGACCGCACTTGCAGGACCATATGAAGGAATGACAACATCTGAATGCCAGGCTGCAATCATCAGTGAGATGAAGATGCGAGGAATATTGCGAAGACAAGAACCTCTTGAACAACGAGTTGGGACTTGCTGGAGATGTAAGACAGCTATTGAAATTCTTTCTGAACATCAATGGTTTGCGAAAATTCCAAAAGAAGCATCACTTGCCGCAGCACATGAGGTCTCATGGTACCCAGAGCACATGTTTTTACGCATGGAGAACTGGATCTCACAGATGGAATGGGATTGGTGTATCTCAAGACAACGCATCTTTGCAACACCAATTCCAGTCTGGTTCTGTAAAGGATGTCATAAGCCACTTGTCGCTGATCTCGCATGGCTTCCCGTAGATCCGATGACAGAGATGCCACCAGCTGTCTGTGACTGTGGATCAACGGAGTTTGTTGGAGAATCAGATGTGCTGGATACTTGGATGGATTCCTCTATCTCCGCATTGTATGTTACACACTATAATGAAAATGGAGAAAAATCTTACTTCCCTGCTCAAATTCGCCCACAAGGTCACGATATTATCAGAACATGGGCTTTTTACACAATTTTACGCTCTGTTTCTCTCACTGGACAAAAACCCTGGGATCAGATTCTCATAAACGGGATGGTACTTGGTGAAGACGGTTTCAAAATGAGCAAGAGTAGAGGAAATGTAATTGTTCCTGAGACAATCATCCAAGAACATGGTGCAGACTCACTGCGTCAGTGGGCAGCGCTCGGTGCTGCAACTGGATCTGACATTGTCTATAATAAAAATGACATCACCGCTGCTGGGAGATTCCAAACAAAAATGTGGAATATTGCACGTTTTGCTCTGATGCAGATTAAAAAACACCCCTTTGATCAAAACGCCCCACTGATGCTCGCTGACCGCTGGCTCCTTACCAAACTTTCAAAAACAGTAGATGAGGTAACTGCTGCAATGGAGGCCTACCAGTTTGACAAAGGCTTACGATCAATAAAAGAGTTCTGCTGGGATGTTCTTGCAGATAATTACATCGAACTTGTAAAGGGGAGATTATACCGAGAAGGTCCTGAGCGAGATGGGGCATGTATTGCAATTCATATCACATTGGATACGGTATGCCGGTTGCTTGCTCCATATATGCCATACTTTGCAGAAGAACTCTACTCTCACTTGCACGTATACACAACTACAGAAACAAACACGAAAAACTCAGTACACTTCCAAAAGTGGCCAGATTTCTCATACCATAATCCAGATGCTCAGGAGCTTGGTTCACAGTTATCTGCAATAGTTGCAGAGGTGCGAAGATATAAACATGATAAGGGAGTTGCATTAAACGCACCATTAGGAGATGTCACAGTCTATACTCCTATCGCAATCGAAGATGGAGGAGATGTAGAGAATGCCATCAATGCACCAGTGACCTTTACCCATGGAGAAGTACAGCTCACTGAGGTTGCAGTATCTGTTTCATTTAACTTTAGTATTATAGGCCCAGCACTGCGTGGAAAAGCAAAAGGGTTTATGAAAGCCATTTCAGAGCAAGATATAAACAGCGTTGCAGAAATAAAAACAGTTATAGTTGATGATGAAGAGATTCCTGTGCCAAAAGATGCATTTACGGTTGTATCTGAGTATCAGGTTGCAGGAAGTGCAGTTGATATTATCCATGCCAATGGTTGGTGTGTAACAATAGCACAAACTGAAAAAGACATATAATTATATTCAGTTTTTATTATTTACTTAATACCTCTGTATAATTATTTCGCAAAAATCCCTTATTTTCTAGTCGTTGTGGTGTTAAGCTGACGATAGTGAGTAGAATATGAAAATATTTCCACTTCTTGCGCAGCTTCTATTGCATCAACTTCTATGTGCATCGAGGTATGTACTGAATCTCTTCGCTGCATGGGATCAGCCGTGATCTCTCATGAGATCCTTCGAGATAAGATAATGGCCCATGCCCACAACAGATGCATAGTGGGGACATACCTTTTTCTTTACGCTCTCGATCTACTGTCTGTGCAAGGGCAAGTAATGCTTTACGCTCACGCCGCACGAGTTTAGGATTTACATTCACTGTTGTGAGAAAGTAGACTGCAAATTGATTATATGCTGAGCGCTCTTCATGGAGGTACTCAAGATTTAAGATTGTGTCTGATGTGAATAGTAACCCCTGTTCACGGCATAGTAGATATACAAGTCCATGCTGATGCCCTCCACAACTCAGAAGAACCTGAAATGAAAGCCCAGCGATATTCATGGTCTCAAGCACGGAAAACCCCTCTACTGTTTCACCATGAGGCTCTGAGAAGAAATGTGGATTCAAAGATGGATGCATACCAGAAAGTCGATTTATCATTCTTGTATAGCCCTGTTCTGGAACTGAGTCTTCTACCACAGAACCCTGTGCACGATTATTTGTGAGAATGACATCATAGGTTCCTTTGTGCATATAGACAGGGCATTGATAATATCCTGATGCTCCACAGTGATCTGCATCACCATGTGTTACAACTATTTTTGTGAACTTTGTGGTATCAAGACCATAAAAAGAAAACATCTCTTTTACATCAGGATAATAACATCCATATCCTGTATCAATCATGACCTGTTCATCTTCAGATTGAAGTACAAAGATATTGCCTCCACCAGGGAGCTGAAAACAAAACAGCGTCACCTCTGGTGTAATGGTCATGCACTGGACAGCTGCAGAGAATCCTTCTTTCGATGTTTTTCGAAGACTGTTTCCGTTTTCAAGTACTTGACCCATATAATAGTGAAATGGTCGTTCTGGAGCAATCATCTGTTCAGCCATGTGTGTAAATTCACAGATGAGATCAGTCAGCTCACTTTTCGAAGCATCTGGGAGAAGATGAGCAAGTTTGTTACGATATGCAATTGTCCATGGAATCGCTGAGGAATAGTCATGTACTGCATCAAGAGGTTCCATTGATAAGACTTCTATGTCCATCTTAGATATTTCAGCGAAAAAAGCGTTGAGATCATGTTTTCTTCCAATGAACGTACATTCCAATGTAGTGAGATCTCTTTTCCCTTCTTTTTGTGTATCATATATGCATGATCCAAGAAGGAGATGATGTGTTTTGCAGCATGTGAAAAATGATGCTGAAAACTCATCAACAGGAGGGAATTGTGCTTTCAAAGAGAATACATCTGCTGTTTCAAGATCAAGCATTCCAAAAGATTCTGCAATGGTGTGCATCTCGTTTATGACCTGTTGGCTTACATTCTCTTTTGAACATTCAAAAAAGATTGAAGCATGTCCTGCACCACATTCCACAAAAAAGTAGGTACATGGGTTTTTCTTTGAAGCAACAGCGATAAATTGAGCTATCGTATTCACATCTGATGCAAAATGTATCCATCTTCTCCTTTGACTATCGGAGTATGGTATCATGTACGTGGATGGTGGATTATGATTGTTCAACAATCTTGATCATTGATTCCATGACATGATCTACTGCCTTTCTTGTTGGTGAATCCTGGTGGCGCAAGATGTACGGTCTTCCATCATCACCTGCGATTCTTACTTCTGGATCTAAGGGAATGCTGCCAAGGAAGGGAATCTGGTACTCTTCTGCTATTTTTGCTCCACCTCCTTTTCCAAAGAGATCAACCTCTTCTCCACAATGTGGACAGATAAGACCAGACATATTTTCAACGATACCAATTGTCTGTACTTCCAACTTCTCCGCAAATTTTATTGCTTTTGAACTGTCAAGAGTTGAAACATCTTGAGGTGAGGTTACTATCACAGCCCCTGCTACGTTTGGAGCGAGCTGTACAATTGATAATGCTTCATCTCCTGTACCTGGAGGAAGATCAACGATAAGGTAGTCAAGTGTTCCCCACTTTGTTTCACTTAAAAACTGAGATATGACTGTATGCTTCATAGATCCACGCCAAATAATTGGGGAATCTGGTGATGGAAGGAGAAATGCCATTGATACGACTTTCAGTGAGCCTGTGATCTTAACGGGGACAATCTTGTCTCCTTCAGCTAATAACTCATGTTCTTCAATACCCAACATTTTTGGGATGTTTGGGCCATGGATGTCCAGATCCAGAAGACCTACCTGACGACCATAGTTTGAGAGAGCGTATGCAAGGTTGACAGCAACGGTTGACTTCCCAACACCTCCCTTCCCAGAAAGTACGAGGATTACATGTTTTACATCAATATCAGCTTTTGGTGGAAGGCCACCCTGCCCCTTGTTTGATGAACATGTTTTTGTATGTTCACAGGATGAGCAGACATTATCACATGATTCAGCGGGATTTTGTTCTGTTTCTGCCATGATATTCACCATCTCATAGTGAGAGTTGTGTCATATGGTTTGCGAACTAACATAATAAATACGATCTCTCTACTTGAGTCAAAAATTGTACTTCCTATATTTCCATTTCATTCTCAAGTGCCCTTTGCACCAAAACATTATATGGAACTTTTTTTGATGCCATGGTTAGACCACAATTCGATATCCATAGCTCTGAAAGAGACGTACTACACTCCTATCCCACTCCTCATCAGGAAGGCTGCTAAGCTCTTGTGCATGTTTGCTCCATATGGTTTTCACATGTTCATCCTCTGCACAGAGGTGTCTCCATCCCATAACTCTTCCAACTCTAGAACCCGTGGAGTTCTGAATGAGAATTCTCCAGCAATTGTAATCACGGCATATTGGGGGCCTTGTGAGGTGACACGTGCAGTACCCTTTTTTGTCATTTTCTCGAAATCTGAAAAATGGACATGAATCAGGATGTATTTCAAATATGCTTTGATCTAAAAAGAACTCATGTTTGTCAGGATCTACAGTAACAATGCTTTGGTGTCCAGTATACTCATTTTGCAGCACGAACTCATTATCTTTGTTCTGCTGCACAATTACATGCACAAGACCGAGTGTTGTACAACACTCTCCACATTGAGTACAAAAGAATGTCATTTGCATTTCCTGGAAATGTACTGTGATTTATTCATTTTACTTTTTAATTGTGTAGGCTATCTTTTTTACCTTGTGAAATAGCTTAAGTACTATGGTTATAGTTGAAAAAATGGAATTTTGGCCGTCAGCATTGATAGGCTTTGTTGTGATGCTTATTTTATCTGTTCTTCCTTTCCCAGGCCCATTGGTTGGAGGGTTTATTTCAGGATTCTTATTCAAGGAAGGAATAGTAGGAGGGGTGAAAGTAGGGCTTGCTGCAGGTATTTTTGGAGCACTTGTTATCTCTGCCTTATTCATTATCTTTGGAATTGCATTTCTTGGTGTTCTTGGATTGTTTGTAGGTCTTGTTGGCACGATTGCTCTCGTTGTGCTTGCACTATACAATGGGATCTTTGCTCTTATCGGTGGAGCCATCGGTGGACTGGTTGCTGAAAAGTTTTCATCTGCATAAAATGATGTTACCTTTCTCTTTCATTTTATGATTTCGTATCTGGTTTCAGTATATGTAATGCGGCACCATCCATAATCTATAAAAAATGACTTGCTTCAACCAAAGTAAAACATAAAAAAATAGTAATTTTTCCAAAAAAGTGATGAATATCTCATCTCATCTTCTATCTCATTCCATTTTGAATGAAGGTAAATCCTTCTCGCGAGAGCAATTTCGTCACGAAATCCGTTTTTGTGCATATCAAAAAGTCGAACAGGTCGATGCCATGCCTCGCATCCTTGGTTTGTCATAGGAGGGACGTAGGTTGAAAATTATCAACGCATTTTGGGAAGGAATAACATGTACAGTTGAAACATCGTCTATCGTGAAATGAGATTATTCTCATTGAGTCCTGACTCAAATGCGTCAGACAAATGGCATATCATCATTTCCAGACAGGGCTTTGGAAGACGTCTCAATTATCTCTTATTGAACCAGAATCTAAAAAAAAGATGTTTTTTAAAATAATTTTTGCACTTCTATTTTTTAAATAACTCACAAGGTATAAAGCACGCACTCATCAATGTATGAAATAGAGGTATTGGGAGTATTCAGGTGGTGCCATACACATGTCCGGTCTGATTCACAGGTGAAGTGTACACAACAGCACTCAAAACACATTAACTCTTGTCTGCATTACAGCGTGTGGTGACATGGCTGTCTGTATCATATTGGTCTGACCTGCAAGCTGACGCGTATCGCAGTCAGACTCGTTCGGGATCCCACCCGTTCATACATTTCCCCCCATCATTACTGAAAGGTTCACTTCATTCACTGACTGGTAATCATGTTATGTCAGCCAGTCCCCCGGCAATCCACCCGTATTGCTTCTATGCCTCGCCTTTCATGAGATACCATGATATACATATCATATTTCCAACGAGAGGATTGTTACGGGTATAGTATACATACTCTGTACTTTTTCACTCGTTTTCCATTTTAAAATTATAATTTATGATTTATATTTAATTTTCAACTTAAATCCACAAGAGGTTTATAATATCTATGCATACCCTTTTCTTATTTAGTAACTTTGTACAATAGTAATAGGTAAGGAAAAGTGGTTTCATGAGGTCTTATACGGTATGCTGTGTTGTGGCTGTTTTTTTGTGTATAGCACTGGGAGTTGTAGGAGTTGTGTCAGGGTTTCCTGTGTCTTTAGATATCGCAGATCTTGAATCTCGTGATGGAGTTATTTCTTCAACTATCACTGTTTTGAATAATGCCACTGATCCAATCTCACAGAGATATCTTGGAGCTTATCTCTTACCACTTGGTACTGGATCTAATCGTTCTATATTTGTTGGGTGGGTTGCATTACCATATCTACGAACAGATGAAAGTGTAACCGTGCCTTTTACAGGTGTTGTTCCATCTGGAACAGTGGGAGGTACATATCAGTTCGCAGTTCTTGTTACGACAAGCAATGATCTTGTATCACCAAACTTTGCTGATGCAGCAAAAGAAGAAGTATCTATTCAAGGAGGAAGTGGATCTGCAACAGAGGCAACAGCATTTCCTGGTATAACAAGGACAAAGAAAGCACCAAATATGCCAAACTATCAGATAACAGCAATCTCAGCTCTTCCACCTATGTCACTGCACCCTGGCACAAGAATTACACCATCTGTATCGGTTGTAAATACCGGTGGAGATGCAGAGGAAGGCACACCAGTTTCAATTATGTTACTTCTTGGAAATCAGGTATTATTTCCAGAAAAAGCAACAATCCCATCTATTGCAGCAGACAAAAGTGCCACGGTACAGTTGAGTTATAAAGTTCCAGATGATATTTATCTTGGTGCTTATATTCTGCGCGGCTTCGTGAACCCTTATGGAATGATACCAGAAGGTGGTGAAGATGACAATGTGTATATCGTTCCTGGAAGTTATTTCATATCAGATAATTGGGCTGAGGAAAAAATAGCAGCAGGTGGCTGCGGATGTAGTTCGTAGTGTTGATGGTACACACCCATAATAGCTCTCAGGTGAAATAGAGGATATAGTTGTCAGAGACTTGACAACTCTTCATCAATTATATCTGGTCATTCCTTGGTAAACGAACGATGAATGTTGTTCCATCTTTTTCATTACTTTCAAGAAGGATAGTGCCTTTCATGCTATCTACGACATGTTTTACAATGGAAAGTCCAAGCCCAGTACCACCAACTTTTTTGCTTCTTCCTTTGTCTACACGGAAAAATCGCTCAAATACGCGATTTTGATACCCAATTGGTATAGGTTCCCCATCGTTTCTCACTGTGAAAATGACCTCATTTGCATAAGATTTCAAGAAAACATCTACACTGCCACCAAATTTATTGTATTTAATCGCATTTACCAGAAGATTTGAGGCAAGTTCGTGCAAATTTTTGCGGTTGGCAAACAGAACAGCAGGTTCGAGCTCCATATTTAACATTACATTATTTTGTTCAATCAAAGGAAGAACTTCAGCACAGCATTCCTGTACGACCTGTTCAAAATCGACATCTTCCCTGTCGGCCATAATCTCTCCACTTTCGATACGGCTGATCATAATGATGTCATTTATGAGCGTACACATCTTCTCTGATTCAAATTCAATCCTTGTCAAAAGCTCTGAACGTTGTTCTGTATCTAGAGGGATACCTGAGCAAAGCAGTTCCGCTCCTCCCTTTATAGACGTGATTGGTGTTTTTAATTCATGACTTGCATTTGAAAAAAAATCACGCCGCATTTGAACAGCGTTTCGTCTTTCTGTCACATCCGTCATCGTGATAATAAGCCCTGTATCATCCATTCCTTGCCTGGGGTTAACATAGGTGAATGCAGTCTCTATCACCTGGCCATCAAGTTTCATGTCCATAGAGCGGTTTTCACCGCATTTCATTGCATCGTCTGCTGCCTGTAAAAGCTGATAATTACGTGTGCAATGTGTAATATGTTCCCCAGAAACAGTTTTTTTACAATCCAGATACTTACAAGCACTGTCATTAATAAGTAATATCGTTTGTTGATTGTCAAGGAGAATAAATCCCTCTTTCATATTATCCATAATGAAAGCAATTTTGTCTTTCTCACCTTGCAGTTTTTCGATGTGCATGCTAATGTCCAAAGCAAGTGCATTAATTTTTGTGACCATGTCCTTTAGTTCGTCATAAGGATAGTCATCCGGATTCAACATAGTATTGCCATCTTTAACCCTGGAAAGACTGTCATTCATGGTTGTAATGTGTTGAGTCACGCGACGTGAAAAATTATTGGCTAGCAAAACGGAGACAAAAAGCGAGATCAAAGCAGCAGGAATAATCGCAGGTAGAAAAGAAAACAAATTTCCAAGTATATCATTGTATTCCTTAGCAAGTCGAATATACGAACCATCAGGGGTTTTGATTGCAGCATACATGAGCCTTGTTCCTATGGTATCACTTTGACGAACACTGACAGAGCGGCCAGTTGCCTTTGCATCCATGATCTCAGCACGATTTCCGTGATTTTCCATGGTAGAATAATCAACAGCAGAATCCCCAGTCACAGTACCATTTTTATCAATAATCGTCACACGAACCCTGTGAAGAACGGTCGCGATTGCATCTGCTTGCGCATCGTGATCCTGCATTGGGTCAAATTGACGAGAAATGATAGTAGCAATACGGGTTAACTCTTCTTTTTGAAGCTTTGTTTCTTCTCCACTAAATATAGCAGCGCTCAATAGCCCAGACATAATAAGGGCTACAGTAAGGATAAGAACAAACCCACGCAGCACGATATTCTTCACTCCTTATCACCTCCGATGAAACGGTATCCTACTCCCCGTATTGTTTTTATGTACCTACTATTTTCGGCGGTATCTCCAAGTTTTTGACGAAGGGTTCCAATATGGATATCAAGCGTTCTCGTTTCACCACAGTAATCCTCACCCCAAACCTGAGCTAAAATCTCCATTCGTGAAAGTGCCCTGTTTCGATTTTCTATTAGGAGTTTAAGAAGTTCAAACTCTTTCAATGTCAAAAGCACAGGAACATCGGCTACGGTGACCTCATGTGCAGCAATATTTATGCACAGGTCATTACTTTCATAGATAACAGCCACACATTTTTCGTCACTTGCAGTACGACGAAGCTGGGCACGAACTCTTGCACACAGCTCAAGAACAGAAAATGGTTTTGTCATATAGTCATCAGCACCTGAATCCAGTCCAATTATCTTGTCTAATTCTCTATCCTTTGCTGTAAGCATAATAATTGGAACTGCCCTCAAGCGTTCGATTTGACGTATGCGCCTTACCGCTTCCAAACCATCCACCCCAGCCATCATAATATCAAAAATCGCAATAGCAGGAGCTTCTTTGCTCATTTCTGCTAAAGCATCTTCTGCATTATCAAAGCCTAATGGATTATAGCCATGACTTTTCAGAGTTACCTCCACTAAGCGGCGGATACTTTCATCATCTTCAACAATGATGATCTTCTCGTTCATCAAATATTCCTCCAATCAAGAATATTACAAAATCCGCTCTTTTTGATGAATGCCAGTTTTGTAAAATTCCACCCACTCACATATATTAACCGCATGATCTCCTACACGCTCCAAATATTTAATGATCATGAGATAATCCATAATTTCGATGATGTCATCTGTATTTCTACTGAGGCGCTGACCAAATGCATTACGGATATCAATAAAATACATATCTACAATGGCATCTTTTTCCATCGTCTGTTTTGCAGCTTCCTCATCTTCATGCACATATGCTTCAATACTTGCATCCACCATGGATCGAGCTACATCTGCCATTTCAAACACGGACTTTTGAATCTCTGGAAATATACATTCTCCTCTATCTAAGGAAAGCCTCGAAATATCAACGGCTGCATCTCCAATACGTTCAATATCAGTAATCATTTTGATAGCTACATTTATTTTTCGAAGATCGCGTGCTACAGGTTGTTGTGTAAGCAAAAGCCGAAAGCAACGGTTCTCTATGCTTCGCTCCATCTCATCAATTACTTTGTCTCCTAAAATAACCGTCCAAGCAAGGTCTTTGTCGTTTTTTTCAAGCGCAATCATTGCTTTGCCGACAGCTTCTGTCGCAGCAACTCCCATTCGTATTAATTCGGAAGAGAGTTCCTTGAGTTCAAAATCAAAAACTTGTCTATTATTCATGATGAATCGCTCCTAAATTTTAACCAAACCTTCCAGTTATGTAGTCCTCTGTTCGCTTATCTTGTGGCATGGAGAATACTTTGTCAGTACGTCCCACTTCTATCAACTCACCAACAAGGAAGAAAGCTGTGTTATCAGATATACGAGCCGCTTGTTGCATATTATGGGTGACAATGACAACAGTATAGTTTTTTTTCAAAACACTCATCAGTTCTTCAATCTTCATCGTACTTGCTGGGTCCAGCGCTGAAGTGGGCTCATCCATCAGAAGCACATCTGGTTCTACAGCGAGAGCCCTGGCAATGCAAAGCCGTTGCTGCTGTCCACCAGAAAGGCTAAGGGCACTTTTTTTCAAACGGTCTTTCACTTCATCCCACAAGGCAGCCCCACGCAAAGAGCGCTCAACCAGGTCATTTAACTCATTTCGCTTCAAAGTTCCATGAAGCTTTGGTCCATAGGCAACATTGTCATATATGCTCATGGGAAAAGGATTTGGTTTTTGGAAGACCATACCGATATTTTTGCGAAGGCGAGTCACATCTATATCCTTTGCAAAGATGTCCTCATCACGAAACTTCACCTCACCAGTTATTTTCACGCCCTGTATGAGATCATTCATGCGGTTGAGTGTTTTGAGAAACGTACTTTTCCCACACCCAGAGGGGCCAATCAGGGCAGTAATTTCCTTTTCAGGAATATCTATGTTTACATCCTTTAAAGCATGAAAGTTGCTGTAATATAAATTTAAATTCTTTACATTAATTATATCCATCGTTCACCTGTCATATACAAGATATTTCTTTATCATTCTTGCACTAACATTTATGATAAGTACAATAATCATTAAAATTGAGGCAATGGCAAATCCCACATCAAATCTTCCGTGTTCAGAGACATAGACATACAAAGCAACACTCAATGTCCCACCACTAGTCCCCAGAGCATCAAAGTAGTTGGACACTAAGGAATATGCTGTTCCAGCCGTGAAAAGCAAAGCTGCACTCTCACCGACAATACGTCCAACAGCAAGAATAGAGCCACTGACAACGCCATCCAAACTGGATGGAAAAATGACTGTTTTGATCGTATGCCATTTCGTCGAACCAAGAGCAACTGATGCCTCACGATATGAATCAGGGACAGTTTTAAGCGCTTCCTGTGTAGTCCTTACAATGGTTGGCAAAATGATAAGGGCTAAGGTAAGTGCTCCTGCGAGAATACTCGTTCCTATCCCCATCTTCAGACAGAATATGAGATATCCGGCAAGCCCATATATGATAGAGGGAATACCAGCGAGAGTCTCGATAGCAAACTCAATAGCATGTGTTAATTTTTTACTGGTGGTGTACTCAGTTAAGTACACTGCAGCTCCAATACCAATAGGAAGGACGATAATCATGGACGTAAAAATAATATAGAGTGTAAATAAGATGTTTGGAAGAATACCAATAGTGCCTCTCAGTGCACTGCGCTGTGTGGTGAGAAGTTCCCATGTGATTGTTCCAAGTCCCCTATAAAAAATATATAAAATTAATATAATAAGTAACGCAGCAGTAATTCCAGCACAGAGATAAATAGCAGATTCTAAAGCAAGACCATACATACGCCGCTTTGTTGAGAGCTTATGTGTCACTTTGATCCGCTTCCTTTTTTCAATAAAACGTTCAAAATACCGTTAATTACCATAATAAAGATAAACAAAACAAGCGCGATACTAAATAACGCCTCTCGCTGCAACCCAGAAGCATAAGCCATCTCTTTTGTTATTGCGGTAGTCAGAAATGTAACACTTTTAAAAAGCTCAGGCATATTTGCCACATTACCTGCCACCATCATAACCGCCATTGCCTCTCCAATGGCACGACCTATTCCAAGAACTATTCCAGCGACAATTCCACTCTTGGCAGAAGGAATGCTCACTTTAAAAATAGTCTCCATCTTTGTAGCTCCAAGTGCATAGCTTGCTTCTTCGTATTCCTTTGGTACGGCATTAAGTGCTGTTTCACTTACACTGATGATGCTTGGAAGGATCATAATTGCAAGTACTAAAATTGCTGCCAATAGACATGTTCCATTTTTCAAGCCAAAGGTATTCATTATTACGGGAACTAAGACAATCATACCAACGAGACCATATACCACAGAAGGAATACCTGCCAAAAGTTCAACAGTTGGACGAAAACTTGCTGCTATTTTTTCATTTGCGAGTTTTGACAAAAATACTGCTGTCATCAGTCCAATTGGCACACCAAGGAGTATTGCACCAAATGTGCCAAACACAGAGGTGAGGATGAAGGGAAGTATCCCAAATTTTGGCTCAGCTGCTGTGCTTTTCCAGACCTCTCCCAACAGGAATTCTTTCACTCCGATCTCGATTATAGCAGGAATTCCACTTATAACCATATATATAGATATAGCTGAAACTGCTATAATTGTCGTTGCGCCGCAAAGAAAAAAGAAACCACTCATTATCTTTTCTACCGCTTCTTTCATTTTCATGGTAGCACCTTAATATAGCTATACAAGATCAAAAACCGCTTGTTGAAACGGTGCCACAGACATCACTGAAACAGCTTACAACCAAACACAATGAAAGTAACATGACCATAATGAGACTGAGTGTTCTTTTCATCATCTAAACATCTCCATGAAATACATAGCATTTTGTTATTCTTTTTAATATAAATTATGATCTATATGAAATTTATGATTTATGTATGCTTTTTGTAAAGTTTTAATATGGAAATCACTTTTGCAAGCTACTGGCCATTGTGAAAGAAAAAAACGCTTTAAAGAACCAAATGAGGGCTTTTCGTGACAAAAGCTGCTTTAATATAATGTTGCGTGCGTTTCAACAATACATTCAACCGTACATTCATAACAGCATCACCAGTTGCCCGTTTGCAACGATGAGAATAATGTGTTATCTAAGTCGCAGTAAAGGTGTTATTTCATAAGAAGGAGAAAAAGATGCATTCAAACCTTTCTCTAAGGTATTCATTGCGATATGAAAGAATTGGGGTATCAGCTACCTGAATTCCAGGCAGTATGGCTTTTATCTCCTTAAAGCGAAAAAAGTACAGCTGATGTGGTCATCAACCGTGTGATTTAAAAGAATCTTGCATGATCTGCAAGCATGCCCTGCGATCTGCTTGATGGTAAATAGGTTAACACTACGACAATGTGAAGTGCTTTCTCTTTTATCGTGGCTGTATTGCCCCTGCATTCAGGATAATTTCAGCAACATCTGGGCTCAGTGCAAACTCAATAAAGGCACTGGTAGCATCTGAAAGTTTCTCACCACTGTGTGTTACCATGATAAAGGGACGCTGAATTGCGTATGTTCCGTCAAGTACGGTTTCTTCTGCACATGCCACACCTTCAACTGTCAGAGTCTTTGTATCGGTGCTAACAGCGGACAGAGAAGCATACCCGATGGCATATTTATTGGAAGCTACTGCAGCGATGACTGCTCCAGTCGATGTGAGCTCCTGATCGTACACACAGTCTTCTGCTACACCAACAATGCTTTCAAAACCATCTCTGGTTCCAGAGCCTCCTTCACGACCGATGATCGCTACAGGAGCGTCTTCTCCACCAACCTCCTCCCAGTTCGTGAATGTTCCAGTGAAAAGTCCAGCAATCTGCTCGATAGTAAGGTCTTCGACAATATTGGCGTTGTTGACAATAATTGCAATACCATCCAGAGCGATAACGGTCGCATCAAGACCAGTTTCTGAATCTCTCAGTTTTCTACTGGAAAGACCAATATCAGAGATCCCATCGGTAACAGCGGTAATACCTGCACCAGAACCTGTCGCATCATATGTAATTGTTACATCTGGGTTTTCTATGGTAAACGCTTCAATGAGAGAAGCTATGACTTTTTCCGTTGAGGTAGAACCACTTGTCGAGACGGTACCACTGACGTCGCCAGCACAGCTGGAAATCAGGCATAATGAGAATGCCATGATCGTAATGATACTGAATAATTTTTGCATCTTGTAGACATCTCCATGAAATGTGTAGCATTACTTTAGATCATTTAATATAACTACCTTTCTATATCTATTTTAAAATTTATGTATGGACTTTGTAAAGTCCTGATATGAAACGCACTTCGTTATAGTGTTTGTAATATATTAACTTTTTATGTTAAAATGAAATTTCTATAATACACTGATATTAAAAAAATAATGAACGCCGCAGCGAAAGCACATGCAACCTATTAAAAGAAATTTTGTAGCTGTTTTCTACTTTTAAAATTATCACGTAATAGTTTCAATGCCTATTCTATTCGTGGATCATGTTCGATAATTGTTTTTGAGAAGTCACCTATTTTTCAAAGTGAGTTTTCATGCATGTTACAATCTTTTGGCTCGCTATACTTTCTTTGAATTAGGCCTTATTTATTTTGATCAACAACTGTCGAACATGACCCTATTCATGAAGGAATAATTCAAAGAGAAAAATAAGGGTACTGTTCAAATGTTCTTACACCTCTGGAGATGGCCCTGTAATTCGCACCGTAAACGTCTTATCTGCCACCCACTGTGCTTTTTCATCCACAGTATGTCCCCAGAGGATCTTGACAGCATGTTCTACTGGAAAATTCTGATCTTCTTTTCCAAAAATGCGCATCGGAAGCTGACATGGATACACCTTCACTTTGTCGCTACTCTTGATCGAAGCCTGTGCA
>JAITWW010000056.1 GCA_031285085.1 Candidatus Methanofilum arcanum | reverse complement strand
GTTACGCACCTTGTACTGGTAGAACAGTCATATATGGATCTAGCAGATGAACGGTGCGTAACCTCGATCATATCTTCTAATTTCATCTTTCGATTCCCCATCTCTGATTCGCAGTGCTGCGTAGAGGAATTATAGATCTATCACAATCTATGCACATATGTATACCGAATGCATAAAAAAAAGAGATGAGATGCACTGTGAAGTTGGAGTTCAGCTTGCATTTGTATAAAAATGGGTCCTTACGGTTGATATGGCTCGTCTTTGTAATTGAAAAGCCTACATTACCTGAGCAGCAGCTTAGAAGTTCTTTGATAGCTGCCGCACCATCACATCGATCGCAGCTCGATATGAGTCTTCATCAGGGCGAATTTGCACAACAGGAATATCAACAAGCCTCTCAATAAGAGAAGTCAAAATCGGGGCACAGATGATCCCAGATGCTCCATCCTTCTCTGCACGGACAGCACACTGGATACACTCATCCAGGGTATGGGCAGTATATCCCTTTATCGCATACGAAACCCCATCGATCTCGATCTTCTCTCCTGCGATCTCATCCAACAAAAACTTCGCTGAAATAATAGCAATACTGTGCTCATCACTGGGATCAAACACCTCTGATATTGCAATCAGAGTAGAAAGGCGTGGATCTCGCTTTCCACATGAGATTTTATACAGAACAGCAGGGGACACATCGATCAGCTTTGCAAGCTCACGAATTGTCATTCCTCTTCTTTCCAGCTCATACTCAAGTGCTGGCTTAAACCCATCCCGTACTACCCTTTGTAAAAACATAACCACCCTTACTGACGTTCACCACAAACTCTGCAAAAACGTGATTTTGCAGGAATTGAAGTGCCACACATCACACAGAAGACAACAGAGGATGTACCACCTCCAGATACCATAGGAAGCTGTGTGTTCATGAAATTACGCCCAAGAGGCGTCAGTTTTGGTTTTTGTACATGGATCGAAACTGACAATCTTGGATCAACCTCTTTCTTTTCAATTTGAACTGATACATGAGGAGGAAAAGATACGAGAGGATGTTCTTGTTTTGCATCTGCCTCCATTTTATGTGGTGTAGATTGGAGTATTTTTGCAGCAACAAGACGCTCTTCTTCTTCCTCTGCATCAATAATTCCTGGTGAAACAACCTGCTTCTTTCTTTGTCTTGGTTTTGCCTCGATCGGTGGCGTATCTTCCTGTTTTCCCATATCTTCATCAGCATCAGAAAGAGGAGAGGCAATATGAGGCATAGTCTCTTCTGCATATGCTTGCTCTAAACTTTGTGCTGAGTCAAAAACTTCTGTTCCAGCCTCCAGAGGGTAGCCATTTATTGTTGCACACCATGCCCGTGCTTCATGTTCTGGTTTCTCAATAAGCTCTGTAAACAACAATCTCATATGGCGAACCTGACCCTCGATACGCACATGCAAGATAAGCACAGGAGTCGTTCCTTCATGCTCAAGATCTGCTTTCTGAATCAGTTCATAAGGCATTTCTTTCGCAATTGAACCCTTTCCTTTTGAGGAATTATCAACAAGGATAAACCTTTCACTCGTTAAAACGGCGTAAAACGTATAATCCTTAATTCTAATTCCATCAGTGTACAAAAGTAAGCTCTCTCCAATACTTAAGAGTTTAAATGGGTTAAATGTAGAAACTCCAGATGAAGCAGAAGCATTACCCCCAAGCCCTTTTAAATTATCTAACAATGACATCAAACTACCTCTTGTACCATGCGAGGAATATCTGCAATCTCTGATGCAACTGGTACACCCTGTGCCACGAGCCGGTTAATCTTTGACTGTGCATCTCCTTCCCCTCCAAAGACAATCGCTCCAGCATGCCCCATTCGTTTGTCAGGTGGTGCACTCACTCCAGCAATAAACGCAATCAAGGGAAGTTCCACCTCTTTTGCGAAGTGAGCTCCCTCTTCTTCGAGGTTGCCACCGACCTCACCAAGAAGTACAACTGCCTGAGTGTTTTCATCCTCTGCAAATCGGTTGATGACATCAACAAATGTCTGTCCAATTACCTGATCACCACCGATACCAACAACTGTACTCTGACCGATATTGTTTTGTGTCAAGGCATCAACAACTGCATATGTTAATGTCCCGGAACGTGAGATAACACCCACTTTACCTGGCATAGTAAGATGCGTTGGCATAATACCAAGACTAATAACTCCAGGTGAGATAAGTCCTGGACAATTTGGCCCAATGACGGCGCAATCATGTGCCTTCGCAAATGCAACCGCTTTCATGACATCATGTACTGGAATACCCTCAGTGATTGCAACTACGAGATCAAGCCCTGCATCTGCTCCTTCCATAATGGAATCCTTTGCAATGCGACTTGGCACAAACATTACTCCAACCTGGGCATCCTGCTCTAAAACTGCTTCACGAACCGAGTCATAGACATTGACATCGCTCACAACCTGCCCACCTTTTCCAGGGGTGACTCCTGCAACAACACCTGCGCCACCCACTGTTCTTGCATACTGCTGCATCCGCTCAAGGTGAAATGAACCTTGATTTCCCGTAGCACCAAGTACCACAATGCGAGTGCTTTTATCTGCATATATCATGTGCATCCCTCTCTGTTCTTCTCTTCTTGCTGCACATGCAACACAGCTGCTACAATGGCGTCTTCCATCTTCTGATACATACCATATCCACGATCATGTAATATCGCTTTTCCCTCCTCCTCATTTGTTCCTGCAAGTCTAATCATAATGGGACGAGACAGATCTGCTGCAAGAATACCCTTTGCGACCTCATCACACCTGGTAATCCCTCCGAGGAGGTTAATTACAATAACTTTGAGATTTGGAAGCTGCTCAAGCATCTGAAGAGCCCGGCTTACCCGATCTTGATCCGCACCTCCTCCAACATCTAAAAAGTTTGCGGGCCTTATGCCAAACCCCCCTCCATGTCTGTGAATGAGATCCAGTGTTGCCATGGTAAGCCCTGCACCATTCCCAATCACTCCGATCTGACCATCAAGCTCAACAAAGGAAAAACCATACTTCTCTGCTTCCTGTTCAAGCGTTGAGAGATCTCGATTGCATGCAATATCCTGTCGATACAAGGCATTATCATCTAAAATGATCTTTGCATCAACTGCATACACCCCATGGTGCGTCAGCACCAATGGATTAATCTCGACGAGGGTACAGTCTCTTTCTACAAAGATCTGATACAATATGTTCACGGTCCGCTTGATCTCTGCTACCATTGTTGCGTCTACAGTGACATCTTGAGAGATCTCTTGGAGACTTTTTTGATTCACGATATAGCGTGTGATATACTCAGGAACCGTCTCACACAGGGGATATACATGAGCTCTTCTGACAGCAGCTGGCTGATCTCGTGCAAGCTCCTCGATATCAACACCTCCATCATCAGCAAAAAGAATAATAGGAGATTTTTTCAGGCGATCAATGGTTATTGAGACATAACACTCATGCAAAATAGATAATCGCTCTTCAACAAGCACCTTCTCAACTGGAACACCTTTGATCTCTGATCCAAGCAACTGTTCACATGCCTCTTGGATTCCTGCAGGCGTAGCCTCTGGAAGTAATACACCACCTGCTTTTCCACGGCCACCAACACTGACAAGTGCTTTGACCACAACCAGATCTCCAACCTCCTTTTGAATGAGGGCAAAACTCTCATCGTTCCACTTATCAAGAACAATGCTCTTTGCAACATGTATACCATATGCACGAAATATCTCTTTTGCCTCATCTTCCAGAAGCTTCATCTCTCTCTCCCCTCCATGAATCCTTCTCTCTTTTGTCTCTCCTTATCTTTCTATGATTCCTCTATACTCATATCTTTTGAATTAATTCAAAACCCTGTATCATAGCTTTCATGTTCAACTCTTCAGTGCCTTTTGGAACACTGGTTAAGATGCCTTCTTTTAGTGCTTCTCTTCCAATCACTCCAGTTGCTGCCACTAAGGCTCCAAGCATGATGATATTTGCTACAATCACTCGACCGAGATCTTCTTTTGCAACACGGCTTGCTGGGACTTCATAGTATGTACAGTTTGGGCGATCATGTACAAGTCCACTGTCAAGCACCATTATTGCATCTGGTTTTGTTTTTGTTCCATATTTGTCAAAACCATCCTGGCTCATAATTACGTAGATATCTGGATCTACTACTTTTGGATACAGGATCTCTACCTCGTCGATGATAACGGCACCCGTCGCAGCACCACCTCGAGCTTCTGGCCCATAGACCTGTGTCTGTACAACATACTTATTGTCATAGAGTGCTGCTGCTTTTCCAAAGATCACAGCAGAAGTAATGATTCCCTGACCACCAAATCCTGCAAATCGGATCTCAGTCCTCATATCCTTCCTCCAATGACAGGTCGGCTGCGTCTTGCATATTCGCCAACAATGACTGCTTCAGCTGGGATCTCTTTTCTTTCTTCTTCCATTTTTTTTGCTTTTTGAAGAAATATTGCGTTTTTGCGAAAAAAGTTCACATGGTCTATTGGCTGTCTTAATTTATTTTTATTTCCAAATGATGTAGGACACTGACAAGCGACCTCTATAAAGGAAAGTCCTGGTGTCTCTATTCCTTTAATCACTGCATTACGAAGTTCTTTGGCGTGATAGGATGTCCAGCGTGCAACATAATTTGCACCTGCTGCGACTGCGAGTTCACACAGGTCAAATGGTGTTTCATTTGCTCCATATGGTGTTGTAGTAGACAATTTTCCAATGGGTGTGCATGGGCTTCCCTGTCCTCCAGTCATACCATATATCTGATTGTTCATGCATACAACGGTGAGATCGATATTTCTACGGCAAGCATGAATGAAGTGATTTCCGCCAATAGCTGCGAGATCTCCATCTCCTGTAAAGACAATGACATCAAATTCTGGACGTCCAAGCTTCACGCCTGTTGCAAATGCGAGTGCACGACCATGTGTTGTGTGCAAAGAATCAGTTGCCATATATCCAGGAGCTCGGGAGGAACAACCAATTCCTGAGATAAAGACTGTTTTATCAATATCGAGCTCTAGATCATAAACAGCATCAACAACACAGTTAATGACTGTGCCATTTCCACATCCTACACAAAAGATATGGGGGAGACGATCCTGTCTGAACCAATCCTCTTTTACCTGCGCTTTCATGTACGTCCTCTAGTCGCCTTATATGCATTTGCAATCTCCTGCAATTCCTGTGCCGTATGCAGGTCTCCTCCTATTTTTCCAGCAGAAACAACTGGAACTGTAGTATGGCGTTCGATCTCACGCGAAATCATACCAAGATTCATCTCTGGCACGATGAATGTTGATACACATTTGAATTGTTTTAGGACTTCTTCTGGAAATGGCCAAACGATGCGTAACTTTAGATATCCAATTGTTTTGTCCTGTGCTGCAAGCTGCTGAACTGATCGAACCGGTACACCATAGCATACAAAGATAATCTCTGCATCTGGGTTTACGATCTCATAATCTGCTATTTCATGTCGCTTGCTCTCAATCTTATGTACTAATCGTGTAACAAGAGTTTCATGCCGCTGTGGGTCTGCAGAGTCTGGATACCCTCTTTCATCGTGGGTAAGTCCTGTTACATGTGTCCGTTGTCCAGAACCAAATGGCAAGAACCCAGGGATCTCTGTTTCATCAGTCGCAAATGGAAGATCTGTTGGTTTTGCAGGCTTTGGGGGAATTATTTCTACGGAATCTGGGATGATGACACGTTCACGCATATGTCCAATGATCTCATCTGTCATGACTAAAACAGGGCATCTGAATTGATCTGCAAGATTGAATGCTTTCACAGTCAGTTCAAAACATTCCTGCACTGTTGCGGGGCACAAGGCAATAATTGCATAGTCTCCATGGGATCCATATCTGGCTTGCATCATGTCTCCCTGAGCTGCCATTGTTGGCTGCCCGGTAGAGGGGCCACCTCGTTGTACATTGACAATAACACAAGGTGTCTCAGTCATGAAAGCATACCCGATATTTTCCATCATTAAGGAAAAACCTGGCCCACTTGTTGCAGTCATTGATCTGGCTCCAGTCCATGCAGCTCCGATAGTACTTGCAATTCCTGCGATCTCGTCTTCCATCTGGATGAAACATCCACGTTCAATTTTTGGAAGAGCCTCTGCCATATACTCTGCTACCTCTGTTGATGGCGTGATAGGATATCCTCCAAAAAATGTGCAACCTGCTGCGATGGCTCCTTTTGCACATGCAATATTGCCTTGTAAAAACTCAAGCTTCGACATGAAACTCCTCAAAATCCTCTCTTATTTTTTTGGAACTGTTATACCATTTTTCCATCTCTACTCTTCCTCTTTCATCATTTCCTGTGTCAATACTCAATTATGATGTTGGATTTTTTATATTGTGGAACGGGGATCCAGGATATCGCTTGATCAGGACAGATCAATGCACATCCTCCGCAGAGCTCCCTTCCATAGAGCTCTTGAAGCCGACAGTTTGTACATCTTCCAGACTCATGAAGGACTGGTACATAAATACCACGCCTATTTGGAGTTGTACCGATCTGATAAATTTTGTAGGGACAGACCATTGTGCAGAGATTGCATCCTTTGCAGCGAGTTTCATTAATGGTGAGTTGTTTCATCATGTTATTTTCAGTATCCAGTTCTATTATCCAAGTTTCCTATTATCCGAGTTTCACCCTAGCTTACGGGTACAATTTTTTGAATGCCATTTTTGCGTGTTCATCAATATTAGCAAAGAGTGAGGTGCCATGGGCGTCAATACCAACAATAAGGGGGAGTTTTTTGAGTTCCAGCTCCCAAATTGCTTCTGCCATTCCGAGATCTGGATAATGCACCCCTTTCAACTGCATATGTGTCGCAGCAAGGACAGCACATCCACCTGTGAATGAGAAGTACACTCCTCTGCCACGGAGTTGTTCTGTAACTGCTGCTGACATGCCTCCCTTTCCAATAAGTCCACGAACACCTGCATCAAGCACAGGAGCGGTAAGTGGATTCATGCGTGCAGAGGTAGTGGGGCCTGCTGCGATGATCTTTTGATCTTGTATAACAGGTCCACAGTGGTAGATAACTGCACCCTGTGGTTCAAATGGAATGCCTTCCTCTTGCATACGTAGGTGTGCCTCATCACGTGCGGTATAGATCATTCCAGAAAGATAGACGGTATCTCCTGCATGAAGGGAGTATATCTCGTCTCCAAGTGGGGTAGTTAGTTCGTGCATGGTTTAACCTCAACGAATCTCTTCAGTTGCTCGACGACATGCCCAACATTGGATATTTACCGCAACAGGGAGGGAAGCAGTATGACATCCAGCTTTTTTTATCTTTACTGCAAGGCAGGTTGTTGCTCCTCCAAGTCCCATCGGACCGATGCCAAGAGTGTTTATCTCATCACACATGGCTTCTTCCTGCGGCGTCATGGTGTCAATTGGTTCAAGGAGCGCTTCTTTGGCAAGAGCAGCACAGCTATCAAATGTGCCTCCAATCCCAACCCCCACCACAATAGGGGGGCATGGTCTACCTCCTGCAAGAAGCACGGTTTCTGTGACAAATTGTTGTATGCCATCCTTTTCTGTTGGAAGAAACATCTTGATTCGAGAGACGTTTTCAGATCCCGCTCCTTTTGGAAGTACAGTTATGGTACATGTTTCTCCAGGAAGAATATGAATAGGCGGCATGTCTATTCCGATATTATTGTCTGTGTTATGTCTTGTCTCTGGGTCAACAAGATTTGGTCGAAGAGGAACCTGTTCTGTTGCTTTGATGATACCCGCGAGTATCGCATCGCGCATATTCTTGGTGCATGCAGATCCATCTGGAAGCGTAAGATATAAGACGGGAATTCCTGTATCTTGACACAGTGGTGCCTGCATCTCCTCGGCAAGCTGGATATTTTGCAAAATATGTGCAAGGATCTCACGAGCAACAGGAACTTGTTCGCATTCATATGCATGTTTCAGACGATTTTTAACATCTGTTGGGAGGTATATCTCAGCCGTGTGGATTGCACGGCAGGTTGCATCCGTTATTTTCGCGAGAATTATCTCTTCTGCCGTAAGATTCATGGTACATATGCGTACCGAGAAAAGATAAGTATGAGGGTTTATGAGAGTAATGGGTATTTCGTCTTATTTTCTCTCAGTATCGTGGATATCTATTTATGTTTCTGGTTCTTACATATAAGAGGACGTGAAACCGTCATTATTCATGGGCCGGTAGATCAGTGGTAGATCGCTACCTTGGCATGGTAGAGGCCGCGGGTTCAATTTCCGCTCGGTCCATATCTTTTTTAGTAATCATAATGATTCCAAAAGTCACCCAGTTCATCATTTTCTGTTGACAAAAGTTTAACTCCTATTACTCTTGCCTAACCCCTATGTATGAAAAAATGAGCTAAACATATCTGGATTATGAGTATGCTCATTTTTTCATAAATGGAGATTCCGCACCCTCTTTAAAGTAATACGAATTATTTTTTACATATTTTTATGTGATACCAATTCAAACAACAGTTTGGAAGCATAACCATGTAATTGAATGGAAACACTCCTTGCTGATACTCTTATTAC
>JAITWW010000053.1 GCA_031285085.1 Candidatus Methanofilum arcanum | reverse complement strand
ACCTTGATCTATCCAGAAATTTCCAATAGGTTGATATGATATGGCAACTGTGGTGATCGGAATCTCTGTTGGATTCTGTTGCCTATCAGTTACAACCAATTTCAGGAGTTTTTCCTCCTGAAGCTGAAGCGTCCCAGAAGAAGTTATCGGCGAGAAAAGAGCAGCGCCACCTCCAAGCTGCATACGCTTTTGAAAGGAGACATCTCTTTGAAGCTGAGCCATCTGACTGATATCTCCAGTAAGAGAAGAGAACATTTCCTGAACAGACTGAAGATGTCTTATTTCATCTTCCTGCTTTAGAGAGGGAATATAAATTGCATTCAGCAAAGAGATAAACGAGACAACAACCATAAGGAGAAGCAAAAATGCCACAATGGGGGAGAGAGCTTCATCTTTTTTATTTTGTTGTTTCATACATTACCACCCCTCTAAATATAACTGCTTGTTTTACCACAATGCTTACTCTATTTCCAGATTGAGCAGAAATAGTGATTTTATCCCCAAGATCAAAGACAATCTTCCCAGATGGCTTCCAATAGTTTCCAATGTTTTTATCATCCACGAAAATCTCCATATCATCGATTCTGATATAATCGCCTCCTTTATGATAAAATGAGACACCTGTGCTGTCAGTATGCATGAGAATGTGCACGGTAGGCACTCGATCTTGTGGGAGTTGATGCATGAGACTTATTGTTACTATTGGAACCAAGATAAGAACAAGTGCGATGAGAATGACTTCACCAATAACTGGAGAAAGACCATCATCTTTTGCTTTTATATGCCTGTTTCTCCTTTGTGTTTTTACCATTTTTGTCATTATATTCCTCCCATTCCAACAGCTGCCATTTGATATGGGACGATGTATATAAAGAGGAAAAAAGATCCTATCAGAAGGATGATTGCATGCTTTAATCCGGCAAGGATACTATTTGATGCAAGTTGTCCTGCCATAAGTCCGGAAAAAAAGCTCAGCACGATGCCGATTTGAAACATGTTAAGCAGGTTTCCCATGGTATCAAATGAGAGATTGAAATCAGCAAATGATGCAATAAAAGAGACATTAAGAGCATATGCAGTGTATAAGTAGATGCCAACAGAGAGATATACGATCATAACATAGACAATTGCCACACTGAAACGGTCTTTTTTGAGTTTCACATAATGTTCAAAGTCGGTAATAGCGATAATAAGAATGTCTTTGATATAATCAGTAACCTCATTTGCTTTCACCAGTAATGAGATCGCACGTTTCACAGATACAATTCCGATACGGTCTTGCATACGTGTAAGTGCATTTGATATCGTAGATCCACGCTTCATATCTTCAGATGTCAATATCAACTCCTGGGAGAGTAATCCTAGTTTTGCTTCAGAGATAAGATCAATTGCTGTTGGAATGGTTACTCCTACATCTTTCATATCAACAAGCTGACGCAGAAATTCAGGAGTATGATGCTCTATATTGTTTACAAACCAACTTCTTCCTTCATATGCAAGGCAGATGGGAATGCTTGTTATGATTGCTAAAAGACAGAGAAATCCTTCAAAAGAAAAGACTGGAAGCACGGGAGAAAGAAGGCCAAAATAATATAAGACACAGATAATAACTGCAAAAGCAATAGTAAGCACAATGCCGTAGCTGTAATCTGAAATATATGTTCGACCTGGGTTTTTGATGAGGTTTATCAGCTGCATCCTCCTTCGCTTTCCTTCCACATATTTCAAAAAAACTTTGTCTGCAGTGGAATATTCGGTATAATCTGTGAGAATATCTGCAAATTCAGAGTCTTCTATCTTCTTTTTGGTAATCGTCATTCTCATGACTGGAAGCATAAGATAGAGAATATAGATCATACCAACTGAGCCAAGAACAAGACTCAAGATAATAAGAGGTACATATCCAGAGAGATATGGTTGTCCTCCGAGGTTCTGAGCCACAATCATGATAATCATGGTGATAGGGCCTGCTACAAAAGCAGTGACATATACCTCTGCCATTATCTCAATTGTTTTTAAGAGGGATTCCATCTCTCTGGCAGCAGTTTCACGAAAATAAGCAGATCTCGCGGTGAGAAAGTTTGTAATGTCACCACCAGTGCTTGAGAGAAGGAGAAGATCATTTAAAAACTCCTCCATACTTTTTGAAGGAGTGATTTTTTGAAGAGCTCGAATCGCGGTATAAAGGTCATCTCCAAAGACTTCGACATCCCTGACAATGAGTCCAAACTCTTTTGATACTTCGCCAAAGAGATCATCGGCCTCATACACCTTTCGAAGTACCATATAGAAGGTCATTGTAGTGGAGAGAGCCTGCATATAGGTGATGGCATAAGGTAGCTCAAGGTTTATTGATGCTTTCCTGCCACTTGCAACCATAGCAGGATAGGTGTATATGATGACAATGACGATTGGAACCAAGAGAACAAAAAGAAAAGGTATTGAGTATATATTCTCTGTATTTGGAATGAGTTGAGTTCCAGTGGTTATGATATAGGTTGTAATGCCAATAAATACAAGAATCGATAGAATACTGCCTATGAGCATCAACATGAAGTACTGATAGAGGCTGTACGGGAGATGTGCTGCTCGAATGGAGGATCGAAGTTTTGTTCCTTTCAACCATGACTCCACCATCTCCGGACGAACCGGATTGAACCGATTTAAATCAGTGTATGGCATAGTATCTCTCTCATACCTCTTCCCATGTCATATCTTGGGATGCTTTTCGCAGCTCTGTTATCATGGATATCAGATGGTGTGGATCTGTAATACCCATCTCTCTCACACGTGCGAGAAAAGCAGTGCGAAGCTTGAGTTGATAGGTGATCTCTTCTTTGCTCCAGTTATGCATGTACTGCAGTGTTGAAAGTACTGAGGATGTCTCGAAGGTTGTTTTGAATGTGTCTCCATCTGGGTCATATTCATAGAGTGTGTTCCATTCAAGCTTGTCCCCTTCACTGATGAGTAGTTCATGAACCGCATCGCAGCGTCTCACCATTTTTCCATCTCTATAATGAAGTGTCTGAATGATAATGAGTTTTAATGCTCCAAACATGGCCTTTGGCACATTGATTGGTTCATTTGTAAGTCTATTGAGTGTTTCTTCAATGTTTCCTGCGTGAAGTGTTGAAAGTGTGGTGTGGCCAGAGTTCATGGCCTGAAATAGGGTCTGTGCTTCACTTCCTCTAACCTCACCCACAATAATATACTCTGGACGTTGCCGAAGGGAGGCTTTGAGTAAGTCAAAGAGATCAACATCGCCTCTGTTAGATACGGATGCGGTGGTTCTTGTTTGGACAGGAAGCCAATTTTTTTGAGGAATCTGAATCTCACGCGTATCTTCAAGCGAGACAATTTTTGAGTGATGAGGGATAAAAAAGGCAAAAGCATTCATTGTTGAGGTTTTTCCACTTGCAGTTCCTCCAACAATGATAAGGCTTTGTCTGTTTTCAAGTGCAAGCCAGATAAAGGCAAGGATTTCGTCATTGTATGTTTCAAAGGAGAGAAGTGTTGCAGGTGTCATTGGATCAGAACGGAACTTTCGAATCGTAAATGAGCTGCCCTTTGTTGATACCACGTCAGTGTAGGTGATCTGAGCACGTGATCCATTTGGAAGTGATGCATCTAAGAGGGGTGTTGTCAATGATACCTGTCTATCTGCCTTTTGTGCAAGTTTTAAAACGAATCTATTGAGTTCTTGGAATTTAAATACTAATTTTGTAGGAATGCTGCCATGTAACCTGTGATAGATGTACACAGGTATGCCGTGTCCATTGCATGAGATATCTTCAAGGTACTCATCATGCATGAGAGGATCGATTTTTCCATATCCTCTGAGGTTTCGCTTTAAGTAATAGTACAGAACCCCAAGCCTCTCAGGTGTAATAAGTGGATTGAATGCTCTAACCACACGTGCAACATCTTGGTACTCAAGGAAAAGAGTTCCTTTTTCACGTGGTACATCATAGATAAGGACGTCACGTAATGTTTCATGGGTTTGTTCAAGAAGGATCTGTTCTTTTGAGCTCAGCTTTGGTTCAATGATCCAGTAATAGAGTTCATTTTTTCTATCTTGGACGATTACTGCGTATGCGTAGGGTCGGACAAGCCAGTATGTGTTTTCAGCACGATATCCTGGAGGGAGGGGAATGAAAGGAGGAATTTCATTGGAAGGTGGATCATATGGTGCTTCATCTGGTGTATTATGAGCTGCTTTTTCTTCTCTTTGTGTCTTTTTTGATAGGAGTTTTTTTACCTGCTCAAAAGCTGCCCCTTCCATGTTCTCTGAGCCATCTTCTTGCTGCACATTTTCATCAGAGAGAGGTTTTTTAATGTCTTCAAGAGTTTCCTTTTCTTTCTTTTCTGCATCACTTTTATCAAAGTCAACGTGATCGTACTTGCGTGCAAAGATTTTGTTGAGGGATGCATCTATTGATTGTATCTTTTTTAAGGATATTGTACCGTCAGATTTTGCTCCAAAGGATATCGTATTAAATGAGGTTTTTTTCTGCTCTCTATTTTTATTGCCATTTTCAGGTTTATGGTCTTTTATGATATCTATCTGATAGTAATATCCTTGTTCATCTCTTTGTTTTTTTAGTGAGACCCTCTCTCCTGTTTCAAACTGAAGCAGATAATCTGTTTTATCTGTTTTTATTTCTTCTTTTGCAGCGGAAAGAAGAAATTTTGCAAGTTGATGTAAGTCATCTCGTGATGGGCTGATTGTTGTCACTGCCCCACCGGGAGCATCTCGATGCCAGATCTGTATGGGGGTCCCTGGAGCTGAACAGAGAAGACGGGTAACACAGGGATCAGAAGCAATGAGTTTTATCCACTCTGTTTTGTCATATGCGAAGTGGTACGCGGAGTACAGAGATGCGTACTTGTTTTGTGAGATAAGGGGGTAGTTCTGGTACACATAGTTTGCAAAGGCGTGTTCACTCAGGAGATTTTTGGTGTTTTTGTTTTGTACTTGTTTTAGGAGTTCTTTTTCTATGTGTGAGAATGGTTGAAATGAAGGATGATAGACACAGTGTTCTTTTGTTTTCGTAATGGTGACTTGAATCAGCTCGTTGCTCAGGGTGTATGATGTTATTTGTTTTGTGTTCGAACTTTTTTGTTTTTCAAGAATACCTATGGTAATGGATGCAATGGTTTGATTTTCTGGAATTCGAAGCATCACTTCCGAGTCAAGGAGTACTTGTTGTGGAAGGGTTGTATTGTCACGTGCTACTTTTCGTAATTGTTTTTTGATGATGGATAGTATCTCATTTCGCTCAAATGGAGGGGGACAGACAAGAAGTCCATGTTTTTTGTGCTGTACAAGTATGGCATTTGTCGCGATGATAATAGAGGTGATGTTTTGGTCTTCAATATATGGGTGAAGCTCTCCATATCCCCTTAGTTCTTGTTTTAGATGGTACGTGAGTGTGTCTGTCTCAGTGGGATTTGCTGATGGAATATGCTGTTTTACACATGCACGAAGTTCACGATCGAGGTTTCTTAAAAAATGGTGGTATGTTGTTTTATCTGTGAGATATTTTACAAGTTTTGTTTGCAGAGTCTTTTTTGTTTCTTTTTGTGTAGGAGATAGCTTTGGCTCGTGAATCTGATAGATATTATATTCATTTGTTGAAATAATGGATATTGCTATTGGGGTGTTTGGAATGGTGTACTGGGAAAGAACTGAGTTTTCCTTCTTTTCTTCCAATTCTATCTCTTTTTC
>JAITWW010000020.1 GCA_031285085.1 Candidatus Methanofilum arcanum | reverse complement strand
AATCATCTGACGGAGGAGGATGGTTCTACGGGAGGCGCGTCCTCGCCGTGCTTGGCGAGCATGGGAAAAACCATATGACCGCACATTTCACATTATACCCATGTATATAGTAGAGACACTGAAGAAAAGGGATCCGCTCAGTTTAGTCTTTGCAGGGGTCATTTTATGTGCTGCATGCATTGTTTTTTGGCCACTGATAGATGTCATTATACTGAGCTTCTCCATTGCGGTTGTGCTTATTCCCGCTCACCGTGCAGTCTCTTCTCGGATAAAAGAAGGATATTCAGCATTTATTCTCTGTTTTAGTATCGTAGTTGGTCTTATTTTTGTCATGTGGTTTACATTCAATACATTGTATGGAAATCTGGATTACATTCGAATGTTATTCAGTCAAATGGCAGCAGAGCTCACGAAAATAGACATTTTAGGTTCACTATCAGAGAAAATTGCAGAAGTAAGTGGTCTTGAGCCGGTTGGAAACATCTTTACAACAAATTTCATTACCACATTGTTTGAAAACATTGTTGTAGGAATAACAGGATGGATTGGAGATTTTCTCGCAGCAAGCCCTATACTTATCGTTAAAGTTGTTATCTTCTTCCTCACATTGTATCTCTTCTTCCTCAATGGAGACAAAGTAATACAAGAGATTCGATCTCTTATTCCACAGCAAACAACTGCGTCACTTGATCGCCTCACAAAAACGACAGTAGATACGATGTACTCAGTCTATATTGTGAACGTTGAAGCAGCGATTCTCACATTTATTCTTGCAATTCCGTTTTTTATGTTCCTTGGATATGGACATGTACTGTTCTGGTCAACACTGTGTGGTCTCTTTCAATTAGTTCCTTTTTTAGGACCTCAAATTCTTATTGCATTTTTGCTCATCTATGAGCTCTTATTAGGTGATATACGAGGAGCCATTCTCACAATCTGTGTTGGGTATCCTCTCATATCTGGTATTGCTGATTTTTACTTCCGACCGAAAAGAATGGGGGCGAGGATGGCTATTCATCCTGTTTTAATGATGGTGGGGATTTTTGGAGGAATGTTACTCATGGGTTTGTTAGGTATCGTACTTGGACCACTTATGGTGGCACTCATTGTATCAGCATATGATATTATCGTTCATCCAACATCAAAAGAGATAGAAGGTGCTCTCATTGATGAATGATCACATTCTTTTTTTTAGTTTCTGATCCAATGTCGCCAATGTAAAACTCAACGTTCAAGAATGCAAAAGCTACTTAGATGACACATTACGAAACACGCTCATACCAAGGATGGCACAGACACATGTTATTTGTGATGATTGCGCAGTTATTTGTCATGAATTTACGAAAATCATTTAAAAAAAAGGTGTTGACTTGACGATGCCCATGGTTCGATATATTGTTGCTTCTCAGATACCGATTCCCACAAGGTGGGAGGTGGTAATGGGGATTGTTTGGCATTGACTAGAATTGAATAAAATTTCTTATATATATTATGCAAAAAAGAAAAAGAAAGGGAGAGTGATCGCTGTAGTGTTATCATCTCTTTGATAAGCTTCAAAATTGATTTCCGTGGGTGTTGCAAGGAGTTCAGATATATATGAGAGAGTTATCTTATTATGCGCGTTTTTGCTTTTCACGGTGAAATGAACTCTTTTTGGAGGGATATTAATCCCTTATTATTAGGAAATTTTTTTAAGTATTACATGTTGCATATTGTTCACAAATAATAAAACGTTCTACTTGTTGATTTTATTGAACGGATGAGAAATAAGGATTAAACCCTTTTATAAGGCATATTCTGGTGTTATTTTTTATTAATACCTATTATTGGAAATTTAAAAAGAATTTTTTTAAAAAAAAGAAATTGTTTCCATTTAGCAGAGTATACTCCAATATAATGATACATATGCAGTTTCTGATCATATTTCACTCATAAAATCCTTTATTTGTCAAAAAGAGGCTAAAAAAGTTATATGACGGAGAACAGCCTATTCATTCGTTTTACCTCCCTCGATTCCCATAAACGTGCATTTAGACGGATTTTTGAGAAATAATCCTTCATGACATTTCAATCAAAAAAATATATATTTGAAAAATCTGTTTGATGAGTGCAATTAGGCACTCTTTAATACATGAAAGGCTTAAAATTCATATTAAGCAAGCATTCGTGGGAATATCATACAAGAGCTACTGATATGCTTAGAATATTGATTTATACTTTATTAGAGAATAAATTTCATATCTGTAATAAATTGTTTATTAATATATATTATATCTTCAATGTGATGCACGGCTGCTAAAAGATGGGATCCATGATCCATTTAACGAAATAAATCCTATGAATCTCAAAATCATTTCAAATATCTGATGTAAATTTCTGAGGTAAATTTCATGATAAAAAAAATGTACATTGTGCTTAACATTTTGATGATCAACATGCTCTGTTTGACCGGCTTTGCCTACGCAGATCAATCTGTTCGTCCATCTCAAGCAAATTACGGTGATAACCTGGTTAAATCAACTGTGGATGCATTTTGTATTGGAACTTCTACGACAAAACATGAGACACAATGGCAGCAGACAAGTAACCCAAATGGAAGCCTTAATAGTAATCCATTGAAAGAGGGTGAATCCAGAACAGATTATACATACCGTGAGATGACCCTTGCATATGAAGGAACTTTAAACTACATCAAAGATTACAGTATGAATGGGGGAAATGTTGCTGCGGGACTTGATAATCTCAATATCAACCACCTCATTGACTTTGAAGCTGATCCCACAAAGACTGGGTTACTTCACTTTGAAGAGCAAGCTACTATGTTTGTTGCAGGAGCAGCAGGGGATCCTGCTAGCTCACCGATGTGTACATTTGCAAGAAGTCAAACAGGTCCAGGTGCCTATAAGGGAACCATCACGGTTGGTAGCCAAATGGATGTACGAGAGGTATCTGCACGAATGGGTATTGGTAGTGCGGGCATATCAAATAACTCTGATGCTCCTGTAAATCTCAGATATACATTTGATGCAACCGGCCTGGCAACTGATCCAGATGATGACCTTGCAGTCGGCTCAGCACGGGTGTACTCAAATCTAGATATGCACATCTATGATGATACCTATGATCTAAATTACACAAAACCAAACATCACTGGCCATTTCCAAGACAGGCAAGAACAAACTGTTCGCGGGCTCTTTGACCTTTCAACAACGTTTGAGTATGATGCAAATACTTAAGCGCTGCATTTGAAAATCAATCATAATTTTCTTTATTTTTCTAAAAGTACTGAAAATGAGGGATGAAATGATAAAGAGTGAGGAAAAGGTGCTGACCGTACAGAGACCTTTGAGGTGATGGAAATCTGCTAAAAAGAAGTATGAGGAAATAATTGGGTGAGAGAGACCCTACCTTTCCGCATAAATGATAAAAGTTTGTATGGTGTACAGCCTGTTCTAGCTGTGCAACTTATTATATGTTGTACTAACTAATAAATCAAATCACTATGATTTTCAGTTTCCAAAAATGAATTATACCGATTTATTTGGGTTCCATTTCATGAATATTTGAATTATATCAGATATCTGAGGAAAAACCATGAAACACAGAACATATATAATATTTGTTATCTTTGTGCTGTGTATGATATGTCTGACATCTCCTATAACCGCTGTCCGTCCAACTCAAGCAAATTATGGTGGTAACGGTGTTAAATCCACTGTAGATGCCTTTTGCATTGGAACTTTAACGGTAAGCCATGAGATGCAATGGAGCCAAACAAGTAACCGAAATGGAAGTCTTAATAGTAATCCATTAAAACCTGGTGAATCCAGAGCAGACTACACATACCGCGAGAACACTATTGCATATGAAGGAACCACAACGTACCTCAAAGATTACAGTATGAATGGAGGAAATGTTGCTCCAGGACTTGATAATCTCAATGTCAACCACATCATCGACTTTGAAGGAGATCCCACAAAGAATGGGTTACTTCATTTTGAAGAGCAAGCCACGATGTTCGTTGCAGGGGCAGCAGGAGGAGGAGCTGATGGATCACCGACCTGTATCTTTGCAGCAGGTGGATCAGGTTCGGGTGCCTATAAGGGAACTGTCACGGTTGGCAGTCAAATGGATGTACGAGAGGTATCTGCAAGAACAAGTATTGGTAGTGCGAGTATATCAGATAACCCTGATGCTCCTGTAAATCTTCGATATACATTTGATGCAGCAGGTCTGGCAAGTGATCCAAAGGATGACCTTGCAGTCGGTTCAGCGCGGGTGTACTCAAATGTAGATATGCACATCTATGATGATACCTATGATCTAAATTACACAAAACCAAACACCACTGGCCATTTCCAAGACAGGCAAGAACAGACTGTTCGCGGACTCTTTGACCTTTCAACAACGTTTGAGTATGCAAACTAAATACTTAAATACTGTATTTGAAAATAAATCAAAATGCCTCCCTCATTTTTCATAATTGAAGATAATTGTGAATGAAATGGAAAAAAGGAGAGAAAGAAGGAGATTCTATGTAACCGTAGATCCATCTCATGAATGTCTGAATCATATCAAATAACTGAGGTAAATTTCATGAAAAATAAAATATACGTTTCTTTTATTATATTGGCGATTTGCATGTTCTGTGTGACAGGTCATGCTCATGCTGTCCAAAATGATAATGTATTCAATGGGAATCCATTCAATGAAAATAGAGTAGTTCCATCTCTAGCAGAAGTTTCTGTTTATGACAGGAATAGTGATAGTTCCACATTAATTGAATTTGCTCATGGAACTTTTACACAGAGCCTTGAGATGCCTGCAGTAGGAAGAAGTGCTTATATCTCACCGTTCTGTCTTTTTGGAATAAGTGAGGGTGAAACTGTCACGATTAACAGTCAACCGGCTGTTGACAACTCTATCATGACACCAACGACACCAGAAAATCCCAGGATTGAGTTTAATACGGCCTTTCCAAATCAGTTCCAAACTGGCCCCGTTTATGTGTATCCAAACACGCCTGTCCAGTTACAGGTTCCAGATCTTCACTATGATATTGTTCAAATACAATGGGACTATGGAGATGGCACATCTAGTGGACGGGTTCCAGCAGACAAAAATAAGAAAATATCTCACACCTATACAACGCCTGGGATGTACAAACCAGTTGTTACGGTGCTAAACCCTGCCATGCATCTCCAACTTTCTAGTGAGGATATTGATGAGCACAGCGTTATTGTGGGTGATGCACCGGTAATTACTGCTCTTCCTCCATCATCGCCACAGACAGGATCTGCCTATATCGTGACCTATCCAAAAGGGGTTGATGTCTACTTCGAAGGCATGTATGAAGGAGCATCTGATCAGATGATTAAAAAGCTCCTTGTTGGGAGATATGATATTACGCTCAAGCGAGAAGGATTTGCAGACTGGCCAGGAGAGGTTGAGATCCTTGCGGGAAAGACCGTAATGCAGGTCTACTATTATGATAAATATCCAGTGGTCACAACTGATATATTTAATGAACCTGAAAATGAATCATAATACTGGTTTATTCTCAAAATCACAGATAGTGGATGGGTGAAATGAAAACATACGTGAAAAAAGGGAAGATGCTATTTGGCTGAGCTACATTTCATGAAAAAGAAAAAATACACTGTGTTTATTATGGTAATGACCTGCATGTTCTGTTTGATATGTCATGTCACTGCAGTCCCCAATGATAGTGTATTTGATGGAGATCCACTCAATGGGAATTTAGTAGTTCCATCTCCCACTCTCATTTCAGTTTATGATGATAGTGATAGTTCCACATTAGTTGTATTCTGTAACGGAACTTTCATGGAAAACTATGAGGTGTTTGCAGAAGGAAGAGGTGTTGATAGCTCCCCACTCTGTCTTTTTGCAGCAGGTGAAGGTGAAACTGTCACGGTTGATAATCAAATGGGTGTACGAGAAATATCTGCAAGAATGGGTATTGGTGGCACAAATATACCAGATAACCCTGATGCTCCTCTAAATCTCAGATATACATTTGATGCAACAGCTCAGGCAGCTGATCAAAAGAATAACTTTGCAACCGGTGGAGCACTGGTTTATTCAGAGATAGATATGCTGCACAGCGATGACAATATCTCTGATCTAAATCACACACCACCAAACATCTCTGATCATCTCAAGGACAGACAAGAACAATTTGGTGCAGCGAGTCCAGCATCTGATCCAATGGGTACCCTTGCAACCGGCTCGGGAGTGATTTATTCAAATGTAGATATGCACACCTTTGGCGATACTTCTGATCTCCATAACCAAAAACCAAGCATCACTGGTCACTTCCAAGACAAACAAGAACAGCGTGTCCGTGGACTCTTTGACCTTTCAACAACATTTGAATATACAGCCTAAACACGTAAAATACTTATTTTTCCTGAAATCCCAAACAAATAGAGGTATACCAGAGCCATACTCTCAAGCACAGCGTACAACCTTCTTTATCTACTCGTTATTTCCTCACAAATATGATTAACATATAATGATTGAAATATTTTTAATCCTTAACGTTCAAAGTGACCCCAAGATATATTTTGTATCCATACCTATCAATCTGTGAAACGGTGTAGTGCCACTGAAATTATTTTAAAAAGGATTTGATAGAGTTTGACCAGCACTAGATATATTTTTTGGGAGGGCTTTATCCCAAAACAACAGGTCAACCAACATACGTACCACGTCTTTATCATGACACTCGTCGATGATATGGCATGAGTGATAGCTACTCTACACGTTCTATATCTGAATGGATTGAAATATTATCTGCTCCTGATAAAGAGCAGCGTGCAAAAGCGACTGATGCACTTGTTGCATATGGAGAAACAAGTGTTCCTGCTCTTTTAGCGGTGCTGATGCATGCTGACTGGAAGGTGCGATATCGCGCAGCTGAAGCACTTGGTCAGATTGGATCTACAGGATATTGCCGCGCTGATATTGTTCCCTCTCTTGTTGCACTCTCTGATGATGAAAAGGATCATGTACGTTATATGGCAGCAAAAGGGCTCCTGCAGATAGAAGATCCACGCGCACGTGATGTATTCCAAAAACTTAGAGATGATTCACATTCATATACCAGAGCAATGGCAGAAAAAGGACTTGGATACACCAAACATAAATAAACAAATGCATATAAATAGTGATGATATTCACGTTAGCTGTCAACCAAAATTTCCTAAAGTCGTAAGTAATGTAAGAATGAAGGTCTCCCCGCAGCAGAACTGCAGGGAATGAGACCCAAAAAGATTAAAAATTCAACTGATGACGTATGGATCTTGCAATATTAAAGTCATAACCTTTTTCTCTTTCTTTCTCCTCTCATCGTACCTTATGAGTCCATATGTTGCGAATGTCTCCATTTTTCATGCAGTTCAAATAAATCTGCACCACCATGCTCAGTAAGCTGTTTATCGGGTTCGGTGACAGTTTCTATAATACTCTCAGCGAGGGTGACATTTCCATTGGTCTCTGTCTGGGTGAGAGTTCTGGTGTCTGTCTTCGTGATGAGCTTGGATTTGGTGATGGTTGCGGTCTCAATAATGATATCAGTGACGGTGACGTCTCCGTCAGTGTTTGTCTGGGACAGGGTCTTGGTAATAGTCTCAGTGACAGTTCCGTTG
>JAITWW010000015.1 GCA_031285085.1 Candidatus Methanofilum arcanum | reverse complement strand
CCGTGATGAGGGTGTCCAGACAGCCCGCTGCCACCTGGCGACACGGCTATAGTTGAAATTCGTAAGGTATGGGTACATTGCCAAGGTAAGGATATCGTCCACAACCTCACTATTTCCATGGAATACGACCTCCAAATCTTCTCGAATACCAGTTATGGAGGCAACCTGGTCAAGCAACCAGACATCACCGTACAAACGATTTTGGCACTCGTCGGTGTATGTTGGTCTTTCGGGTTTTTGAACTCCGGTGAAATTTTCAGCCTCACTTATGTCCCAATCATCAGGAAAGATGAGAAGACTTCGTTCTTCAGGTGATGCGAGGTAAAAGGTGGAACCTGGGATGAACTTCAATTTCCCATCTTTCCCCTCAGTTGGTACAACGGTGCCCCAATGGACGTGTTGATATTTCTTTTTTCCAGTTTCAGGGTCAATGTGAGGCGGTTGAGTACTAGCGTATGCATACCCTTTTGTGACATGTAATTTCACTCGGTATTGGGATGTGGGGTCAACGGGTCGAGGCATCTTTATTATATATTAAGTAGATTCTACCATATATATCTTTTGATGGAAATGGGATTATAGTGGGAGGTTATTGATTTTGAACAAAAAGAATCTGCAAGAATAGTTTTTAGTTTGAAAAAATGAAAAACTCACAAAGATAAGAGTACCGATGCAGTCATGGGGACAGACTGAGTCGTAGTAGTGAAGAAGCCTCTGTAATGGAGGTGGAGCGAAGGGCTCGGGCTCATCCAATTTCTGAAACAAGCCAACCCTAAGAGGGGGAGGAGCTTGTACAAAAGAAACAAAGTCATTTAGTAGTATTTCAGAGGCGAATCTGAAATATTACCGCCAGACCGGATGATTGGGAGCCTTCTGAGAGAGGCTTGAGGGGAGGTCCTCAGGCCTCCTTACTCGCGCTTGGCTAGGCAGGGACAAATTTTGTTCCATAAAAGATAGGGCCACTCTCCCCATCCTCTCCGAGTCTCCTAAACACTCGTTTCACGGGCATGCCAATGTACATTTCATCAATCTCACAGATAACCTGAGATGTCAGCCGTGTTCCTTCATCAAGCTCAATAATTGCAATCACATAAGGAGTCAAGTCATTGAACTGATCACTTGCACTGCGAATGATTGAATATGTAACAACAGTTCCTGTTCCTTTAAACTGATGCTCAACCACCTTCCCTTCACGCCGACACTTCGGGCAAAGGATTCGAGGTGGATAATAATATGTATTACAGGTTGTACAATGAGTTCCAATCAGATTATATCTGTTCTGTTGCTCTCTCCAAAATCGTGGAACTGACATCTTTACGCCCTCCCTAAAATATTACACACAACAGTAGCACCGGTTCCTCCGACATTGTGAGTCATACCAATCTCTGCATCAATCTGCCTCTTTCCGGCCTCACCACGAAGCTGCAGTACAACCTCGTAAATTTGCTTTACACCTGTTGCACCAACAGGATGTCCACATGATTTCAAACCACCACTTGTATTCACTGGAATCTTTCCGTGACGTGCAGTCTCACCTTCTTCTGTTAATTTGCCTGCCTCACCTTTCTTACAGAATCCAAGATCCTCAATTGCACAGAGTTCTGCAATCGTAAAGCAGTCATGCACCTCAACAAAGTCGATATCTGAACGTTCAAGCCCGGACATCTTAAATGCACGATTTCCAGCAGCAACGGTTGCATCAAGTGTACTGATATCTTGACGATCATGGAGTGCGATCGTTGCAGAAGCTTGCGTACTTGCAAGAACCTGAATAGGAGTATCAGTAAACTCATGTGCCCGCTCAAGTGGACACAAAATAACAGCAGCGGCCCCATCAGTTACTGGTGAACAGTCAAGTAGACGAATTGGATCAGCAACTAATGACGAACTCATCACGCCTTCAATTGTGATCTTAGTTGGGAACTGGGCTATTGGATTATGCAAACCATTATCATGGTTTTTTACCGCAACTGCGGCAAGCTGTTCACGGGTTAACCCATACTTATTCATGTAATCTCGTGCAATCATTGCATAAAGACCTGGAAATGTAACACCTGCAATTCCTTCCCACTCACGATCTGCAGCGGCGGCAAGTACATCAGTTGTCTCCTCTGTGCCAACATCATTCATCTTTTCTGCACCAGCAGCAACAACAATATCTGCCATGCCACTCGCAACAGAAGTAAATGCTTGACGAAATGCAAGCCCACCAGAGGCGCATGCCGCTTCAACACGAGTTGCAGGAATATTGTTTGTTGCAAGACCAGAGTAGTCAGCGATTAATGCACCAACATGTTCCTGTCCAACAAAGCGCCCTGCACTCATATTTCCAATAAATATCTCATCAATCTGGTCTCCACTAAGACCAGCATCAGAAATAGCCATCTCACCAGCTTCTATAAACAGCGTTCGAAATGACTTGTCCCACAGTTCTCCAAACTTCGTACATCCAATGCCGATAACTGCTACGTCTCTCATCTCATCACCACAATCTTGCCTTTGTGCTTGGCATATACTGCATAATCAACAATTTTCTTTGTTGCAAGCAGTTGTTCAACAGTCGGTGCAGCATCGCGGCAGAACTCTTCAGATTCAATCATATCTGTCACCGTAATATCAAATGAATCACTACCAGCTCCTGATCCATAGCTCGTTACAAAGATGCGATCACCAGGCTTTGCAATATCAAGTGTTGCTGCAAGACCAATTATGGAAGCTCCTGAGTAGGTATTTCCAAGATATGGCACGCATAATCCTGGTTTAATCTGTTCAGGGGTAAAACCAAGTGTTTTTGCAACATTTTGTGCAAATTTCGCATTTGGTTGATGGAAAATTGCATAGTCATAGTCAGATGCCTTTGTTCCTGCTTTCTCAAACATCAGATGAGAACCTGCGAGGATATGTTTAAAGTACCCAGGCTCTCCCGTAAACCGGCCTCCATGACGGGGGAATGGGAGTCCTTCACGCCGCCAGAAGTCAGGGGTATCACTTGAGTATGATGCAGTCAAATTGATATCTGCAATGGGGGAATCATTTCCAATTACGAATGCAACACCACCTGCTGCTGCGGTGTACTCAAGTGCATCACCAGGCTCGCCTTGTGCGATATCTGCACCAATGGCAAGACCGTACTTGATCATGTTACTCTTTGTAAGACCCATTGTCGTCTGTATTGCGGCAGTTCCTGCCTTACAGGCAAATTCGTAATCTGCTGCTGTCATGATTGGAGTAGCCATAATCGCCTCTCCAACCGTCACCGCAGAAGGCTTCACCGCATAGGGATGAGATTCACTTCCTACATAGATAGCACCAATATCCTGCGGGTCTATACTCCGGCGTGCCAGTGCAGCACGTGCAGCCTCAACTGCAATCGTGATGGTATCCTCATCCATGTCTGGAAGAGATTTTTCATATACACCAAGTCCTCGCGCAATTGCAGGGCCATCGCCACCCCAGACTCGTGCGATTTCTTCTGTTTTAATGCGATATTTGGGAATATACGCACCATATGTTATTATTCCTACCATTGTTACTTACTCCGTTTTTTCATGCTATCTCATGTCATGCTCTGTTATCATTTTGCAGAAATTACCATAGAGTACAAATGTATCTCCCATTTCTTACCACTCCTGAGTTCGCAGTCGCTCAATAACGTCATCAAGCGGCATGGTGGTACACATAACTGTCACGTGATCCTTTTCTGCAAGTTTAAAAACAATAGGATGCACTTGTTCTCTCACAATGCCATGTAACACGACGCAACGAGGTTTAAATGGAGTAACCGTAATTGCAATCATTGGCGATTTGCCATTTGTTACTCCATCAAAGATAAGAGCACGCTCTGTACTCCATCCATAGATTCTATTAAACTCAGTTGCACTAAATGTCAAGATCGCTTTGATACTATCTATGATAGTATATCCATAGATTCGAAGATCACAAGGCCCTGAAATGATCTCTGCCTCCATAACGTCTGCAAACTGTTGCAGGGAGATCTGAGTAGTATAGTCGTGAAGATCATAGATGACATCATCACCGATGGTAATGTACAACATTGTTGAGAATTTACGAATGTACTCTCCACCTCGTGACTCATCGATGGTAAGGATGCTATCCACAATCTTTCCTACAATTGCAGTTCCAGGACTTCGACGTCTGCCACTTTCATAGTCACTGATTACTGATGGAGAGACACCAAGGCAGTCCGATAACTGCCCCTGAGAGATATCAAAACTGATTCGCCATTTTTTCAATGATTGACCAGGAGAATCTGATATCGTAATTTCTCCTGCCATCTTTTCAGCCAGACGATGACGAAGACCCGGTACCATACATAATATTTGATATAAGAAGTATATAAATCATCGTAGATTAACGAAGTTGGTGTCGACAGTTTACGAAGGCATCACCATGGTACCATATGACACTTCGTTTATGATATCTCATCGCGAGTATCTTCGCGTAGTGGTGTTGGAATCAATTTTTGAATAGGTCTATCCTGTATGAGAATATTAAAAACCTCATCAACACCGACGCCAGTATGGGTGGACATCATGAACAGCTTTGCATGAGATGCAGCATACCAAGGAAGTTTTTCTGTAACTTCTGCTGAGATGTCAGCGGGAGTTTTATCTGCAGAAAAAATATCGCATTTATTTGCTGCGATCGTGATCGGGATGTTATGTGTGAGATGGTGGAGATCATTACAGAGGTGAATCTGCGCGTCGAAATCATATCCACAGTGCTCACTTGGATCAAGAATAATAAGAAGCCTGTCAGAGATGTGCATAATCGCAGCGATTGCTTGCTGTTCAATGACATTTCGCTCTTCTTCAGAGCGATCAAGGAGTCCAGGAGTATCAATGAACTGTATTTTTTCTCGTCCAACATGACAATGGCCAACGATTATTCCTTTTGTGGTAAAAGGGTAGGAAGCAATCTCTGGTTCTGCAGATGACACGCTTCGTATAAATGATGATTTACCAACATTTGGATATCCTGCGATAACAACGGTAAAACAGTCCTCAACATGTGGAAGTTTGCGAAGTACGTTTCGTACATCGTTTAAGAAATGAAGTTCACTGTCGATCTGATGCACCACAGATGCAAGCCGTGCAATTGCTTGTTTTCGTTGTTCTTCTCCATTTGCATCAGCGTACTTTACAGATTTGGAAAAGCCACGACCATGTTCATATGCCCATCGTGCAGCCCAGCCAACAGCTCCAAGAGATTTTTTAAGGCGATCTGTGCCGTAGAGGATCTCAACAAGATCCTGATAAAAAAGTGGAAGCAAAGAGATCTCAGGAAATGACTGAATGATTGCTACGAGGCGCATGTGAATAGCATCATAACTTGCGGATACAAACTCCTCATTTGCCTTTTTTTTATTTGATTTTGCCCGCATTTTTTGTGCGGCGCGACGAAGGGATACATCTAATATCTCATCAGCGGTAGGTACGGTAGGGATTTTTTCAAAATGAGTCATATTTTGTATTTATTTTGCAATTTGTGCAATTATATCTGATAGGTATGCTTGGTATAGGAGACGGTACAATACCTCCAAAGAAGAGAAGATAAAGCATTAGGAGCGCAATCATCATGCTTCGATGCTATATTCCACCTTCCTATTCCATAATATTTTCTGTATGATCTGTATATACTCTGTATAAGATCTGTAAGGAAGAACATATAATCTCGTGTCGCATAATGATCACCTATGGATCTCTCCCTCATTCAAAAGGACATTCTCATTACACTAATAACACTCTATGAGCAGAAGTCCGCTCCTATAAAAGGAGAGGAAATTGCACAAATCATTCAAAGAAATCCAGGTACGGTTCGAAATCAGATGCAAGCCCTCAAGACATCAGGACTGGTTGATGGCATATCAGGTCCTAGAGGTGGATACCACCCTACAACTGCTGCATTTAATCTATTAAACCTTCCAGAAGGAGCAAAGAATGCGGAAGTACAAATATCGCGCAATGGAGTGTTGCTGCACGATATACGCGTGCTCAAGGTTTCATTTACGACACTATCATATGCAGATATCTGCCATGGAGTGATCCAAATATCTGGAAGTGTGCGTGAGTTTGCAGCAGGGGATCTCATCATTATTGGGCCTACACCAGTAAATAAACTCATGCTCTCAGGGGAGGTCTTTGGAAAAGATGAGAGCGAAAAAACAGTCATTGTATCCATTTTCGAGATGGCCTCAATTCCAAGAAAGCCAATTTCCAATTGTATGAGCAGTCCCATAAAGGTGTTCAATACTGAATCAGTGATCTATGATGCTTTATCTCTTTTCGTTGAAGAACATATTCATGGTGCGCCGGTGATAGACAAGAACAATGTATTATGTGGTATGGTAAGCATGTCTGACATTTTGCGGGCGGGGCTCAAAGGAGCGAGTCTGCAAGCACCTATAACTTCCATCATGAACCGTGAGGTTATCACCGTTGATGCATCAACGCAACTTGACGAGGTGATAGCGTTATTTAAGGAAAAGGATATCGGACGCTTTGTTGTCATGAAAGATAACGCTCCTGTTGGTATCATCACACGTTCTGACACACTACGTGCGTTGCAGACTCTTCATGTATGATGTATTACAAGCCATTTTTTTGAAAATGATTGTTATTTATCTTCATCGAAATTTCTTCATATAAGAAGATACGAAAATGTTTAAATTAGTAGATGCTGATATAGATGGTATGATGAGTAGAGCAAAGTACATTGCAATTCTGGGGCTCGTATGCCTGTGCTTATTTGCAGCACCAGCAATGGCAGAAAACAAGGCGTGCAGCAAATGCACTCCACAGACGCCACCCGCATTTGGAACAAGTTGTCCAGCGGCATGTGTTTTTGAATTAGGAGAAGATTTTTGGGGTGCCATAGGGGATCAGTACACACAACCGTACATAAACCGGGGTTTTGAAAACTTCGATCTCGTTCCATCCTTTAGTACAGAAAGATTAACCCGGAATGAAGGTTTTGCTGACTTGCCAGGTCCAAGCAAGCTTAGTAATGAGCAAGTTGCTTACCCAACACTCAATCCCTTAGTCAGCAAATTTAGTGGACACAATGTTCAGGATGATCTGAACTCAGGGTTCATTAAGTTCAAAGCTGCACCAATCCCGTGGCTTGAGTAAATTCATCATACATCTTTTTTCATCCATTTTCTTCAACCAGTATTGCACATATGTTACCTCTTGATGTGCAAGGTGCTGTTACCATACGAACTCGTAGTCCTGTGCTATTGCACGATAAGACTCGTAAAAGCATCTCATATTCACTTCAATATATCTTCATTTTGCTTCAAAAATATCATCATTTCGAAAAGAGAAAATAATCTTCCTTTTAGAGGAGTAGCAAGTTTATTTCCCTGGTTTGACAATAATGCTACGTTTTACGACGTGGAATGTATTGGAAAATGTTTACATGGAATGAAAAGATACATTATTGTATGGTTCGTATACCAAAATTTATCCTCATAACTGGGATGATTGTTATCATTGCATGTGTTGGCTTCGTAACAGCAGCTCCACAAGCATGTGCAGGGTGTTCCCCAGATACGTACCCTGGATCATCTACTTGCCCAGCAGTATGCAGTCTTGCGTTTCCAGCCGATACACCGTGGACATATCCACCTGTCGCAAATGTTACCCCTGAAGGAGAAGGAGAAGAGATCCCGGCTTACCTTATAAGCACACTAAGTGGAGTAGTGCTTGAAATCCCAACCCTCAATCCACTTGTCAGCTCATTGAGCGGAACAGATCTCGGTGACGAAGAAGAAGAGATCCCAGCTTACCTTATAAGCACACTAAGTGGAGTAGTACTTAAAATCCCAACCCTTAATCCATTTGCCAGCACACTAAGCGGAACAGACCTCAGTGACAAAATACCTGCGAACAATAACACATTAGAATGAATATAATCCATGTTAACCAGGCATGGTTTTTCTTTTTTCTGAGATCAGTGTCTTACATTGATTTGTACGAGAGATAAGGGATCAAGTATATAGCACTTCAGTCAGATAGGTACGAAACTAGTTTGTGAGAGTTCAATGACACTCGATTCGTTTCGTTCCCATGTACAGCCTATTATCGAACCAGTTGCACGTGCTGGTATTCGCATTGGACTCACTCCAAATAGCTGCACCATATTTGCTTTTATTGCAGCGATCTGTGGAGGAATAGCATTTTATTTTAACCAAGTAATCTTTGGGCTCTTTTGTGTGCTGCTAAACAGTATATTTGATGCAATAGATGGAGCAATTGCTCGAGAAGTAGGAGAAGATGGAACAAAAGGAGATTTTTTGGATCATACTCTCGATAGATATGCTGATATCTTTTTAATATGTGGTATCTTTGCAGGCCCATTATGTTCATGGGAGATTGGGGTATTTGCGCTTGTTGGGGTGTTCATGAGCTCATATATGGGAACGCAGGCACAAGCTATTGGGGTTGGAAGGTTTTATGGCGGCGTTTTAGGAAGAGCAGATCGCCTCGTGCTTCTCCTTATTGGGGCTCTTGCAACTATTCTCATACCAGCAGGTGTTTTTGGCCTCACACCGCTTGCAATTGTACTTTTAATCTTTGGAATACTTGGAAATATAACTGCAGTTCAGCGATTTTTGCATGTGTGGAAGCAAGTGAAGTGAAAAGAGAAACGATACTTTTTTATTTTTTTCTTCTTTTTCACATGTTTTCTTCCCCTTTTTTTTGTGTACCCAAGCCATGATACTGAACGCTTGCTTAATGTATAGATACAGCAAACCTAACTAATATGGAAAATGAGACGCTCATTATGCTTCCAGGCCCAGTTCAGCTTCCTGAACGGGTACGATTTGCAATGGCACGTCAGGCAATAAATCATCGAAGCCCTGAGTTTGGAGCTGCATTTACTGACATTGTGCGTGTGTTGTCATCTGCATTTGGCACAAGTCAAGCGCCAATGATTATCTCTGGCTCAGGAACCGCTGCAATGGAAGCAGCAATCGCAAATACAGGGCGTAACAAACGCATTGCAAATCTCATAAACGGAAAATTTGGTGAGAGGATGGTCTCGATATCAAAACGATATGGAGCAGAGGTAACTCAAATTGCATCAGAGTGGGGAGCACCACTTAATCTCGCTTCTCTTGAGGCTGAGCTTGAAGCTGGATGCGATATCGTAACAATGATTCACAATGAGACATCAGCAGGAATATTAAATCCAGCGGAAGTTGTTGGAAAACTATGCAGAAAGTATGATGCCTTGTTTATTCTAGATGGTATTACATCGATTGGTGGAGATACCGTCAAGGCAGATGAGTGGGGAGTTGATATTATGGTCACAGGTTCACAAAAATGTCTTGCCGCACCATCAGGTCTTGCAATGATCTCAGTATCTGACCGTGCCTGGGAAAGGATGACTGAGAATCCTCCATACTACTTGGATCTTCCTGCATACAAAAAGAGTGCTCATAAGAACCCACCAGAGACACCGTACACACCTGCTGTGCCTCTTGTGCTGGCACTTCGAGAGTCATGCCTTATCATTGAAGAGGAAGGGCTTGAGAATCGTGTGCAGCGTCATCACAGAATGGGAGAGGCAGTGCGTGCAGCAGTGAATGCATGGGGCCTCTCTCTTTTTTCACAGCCCGATGCACTTCATTCATACTCAAATACGGTAACTGCTGCATGTCTGCCAGAGGGAGTAACAGATAAAGCACTCCGTGGATTTGTGAAAAAGATGGGTATTCAAATCGCGGGAGGGCAGGATCATGCAAAGGATGTCATCTTCCGCATTGGGCATATGGGGGCAGTGGGTGCTCCTGAAATTTTGGGAACACTCAGCGTAACTGAGCTTGCACTTCGACGGGCTGGATACATGCCACAGGAGTCAGGGGTCATGGCCGCTGCAGAACAGCTAGGGTAAGTGTAGTATTTTGTGAGGAAGTATGAAGGTTGGAGTTGCAGATACCACTTTTTCACGTGTTGATATGGGTAAGGTCGCGATTGCCGAATTGAAAGCACATGGCAGTGTCATTATTGAGCGATATACCGTGCCCGGGGTAAAGGATCTTCCTGTCGCATGTAAAAAACTGATTGATGAATATAAATGTGATATCTGCATGGCGCTTGGCATGCCTGGGGGAAAAGACAAAGACAAACTCTGTGCTCACGAAGCTTCACAGGGGCTTATCATGTGTCAGCTGATGACAAATACCCATATCTTAGAGGTTTTTGTGCATGAAGATGAGGCTCAGGATGAGAAGGAGCTTGTATGGCTTGCTGAGCAACGAACACGTGAGCATGCAATAAATCTCATAAAACTTATGCGCCCGGGAACACTTGAGCGTGAGGCTGGTACTGGACAAAGGCAGGGATTTTCGGACGTGGGTGCTGCACGAATGAAGTAAATCTCCATACTTTTGATTTTTGTGGGGAGATTCATAGTCAGAAGGATATAAAACATAAAAAAAAGGGTAAAAGGCACGGAAATCAATTTTTAAAAGTTAGCAATGAAATGATAAATATAGTGCCATGGAAACAACCAGCAGCTTCACAGATTATTTTCAAGTTTAGAAACAACAGAAGAACACAACGGTTATTTCTGCAACGTCAAGGATGCGCTTACAATCGCGATACTGGTTTCTTTTTGTGGTTTACGCAACACAAAGCAAGTACATCAATAGGCTTCAAATTCCCGTGTAAAAGAAGTATTATTAAACAATTTTGAAATAAAAAAGATTCCCTGCTATTATTGACTGTTATGCTTGCTCAAGTTAATAAAACCAGAATCACTCAATCAATGTTTTGTAAATTGGGTGAAATCACTCATACCAGAAGGTTTGGAAGGGTTAACTCTCTGATTTGACGGGGAAACAATTCGCTCAACAGGCAAAATGTAAAGATATAAAAATCCCATGCATATAGTAAGCGCACATATCGCTGAAATGGGAATTACATTTGGCCAGAAAACAGTTTACGACCAAAGCAATGAAATTCCAGCCGTATTCCAGCCGTTCGTGAACTTATAGGTTGGAACTCAATGGTTGCATCGTGGTGGCAGATGCTCTCAACTGCTAGAAAGAAACTGCGAAGGCTATCATAGACAAAAAGGCGGATTATTTGTTGCATGTCAAAGGTAACCACAAACTATTGAAAAAGGATATAGAGAATTATATACCGATGAATTTACAGATGTCCATGGATATCGCAGAAACAAACGAAAAAAACCGAGAAAGGATAGAATGCAGAAAAGCGTTCACAGCCCATGATATTGAATGGCTTTCTGGAAAAGACAGCTTGGAGAACTTAGCCTGCATTGGTGCTATAAATAGATAGTTCACTACACAAACAGAAACAACAAATGAATGGCATTATTACATTTCAAGCAGGAAGTTGACAGCGGAAGAATTACTGAAATACGCGACGAGCGGAGTGGTCCGTTGAAACCATGCATTGGTTGCTTGATGTGCATTTGAATGAAGATTTTTGTTGAGTTGAAGATAAAAACGTTCAACAAAATCTAAACATATCTCGCAAAGTCACTCTGAATTGTATCAAACGCTACAAGGAAAAAACGGGTGATAAACGACCGATATCAAGAATAATGCTTGAATGCCTCCTTGAACCTGCAAATCTTCTCTTGATCCTTTGTGTTGTTCAAAATTGATTTCCGTGGGTAAAGGGAGATGATTATGCTGCCTGCTATACTCCTACATCAGGCGGTATGTCTCAAGGTTCATTGGTGAAAGGGTCTGTATTTTATGTTTCTTATACAGTGAGCTCGCCAAATCTATCGTCTTATTTTCGTCTCCATGCACGGTAAAGACGCGTTCCGGTCGCGGTTGCATATGAGATATATAACTCATCAACTGCTTACGATCTGAATGGCCAGAGAAACCATCGATTGTTACACATTCAAGATTAATGACAATTGTCTCACGGTTTCCAATCGGAATCTCACGCCATCCCTTTTGAATACGTCGACCAAGGGTTCCATCAGCTTGATATCCAACAAATAGCAGAGCGTTTCGTTCGTCCTGTGCACAATTACGCAAGTACTCCATGACCGGGCCACCATTGAGCATACCACTTGTCGTCAGAATGACACATGGGCCTCCATTCACGACTTTTTGGCGTTTTTCTTGTGAGTCTACCTGTTCAAAACACTCTGAAAGGAAAGGATTCATACCTTCTTTAAAGATAAGGTTGCGTAAGTCAGAGTTTAGATACTCTGGATAGGTAGTGTGAATCGCAGTAGCCTCCTTAATCATACCATCTAAATAGATTTTCATCTTTGGGATGATCTCTTTACGAATACCTTCTTCAAGTGCCAACATAACCTCCTGGCTTCGGCCTACGGAAAATGCTGGAATAATAACCTTGCCACCACGATGAAGAACCTCGCTTACGACTTCATAAAGACGAGTCTCTGCATCGGCACGAGAAGGTTGCATATCATGTGTTCCACCGTATGTACTCTCAACAAACAATGCTTCAAGACGAGGAAACAGATTCACAGCAGGGTTAAATAACCTACTTTTTCCAAAGAGGATGTCTCCTGTGAAGGCAACATTATACTGTCCATCTCCAAGATGGAAGTGAGCAATTGCAGAGCCTAAAATGTGTCCCGCATTATGGAATGTGAGTTTCATATCAGGAGCTATGTCTGTTACACTTCCATAATTGAGGACAATGCAGTGCTTGACAAATTCTTTTATTTCATGTGAAGAGTACGGAATTGGTCGTCCGTCTTTGTTCATGACATCAAGATAATCAAGCTGGAGCATTGAGGCCAGGTCTCTTGTTGGGGGAGTGCAGTAGACGGGTCCATCATATCCATACTTATACAGGAGAGGGACTAAGGCACAGTGATCAAGGTGAGCATGAGTAAGTACAACTGCATCAAGCTGCGTGAGAGGTGATATCTCTGGGACATAGAGGTATGGGGTGTCTTCATTGTCTGGTTTCTCACCACAATCGATCAGGACTTTGCTGTCTGGTGTAGAGAGGAGAAACGCAGCTCTTCCAACTTCACGACAGCATCCAAGTGTTGTTACCCGAATCCATGGATCTTTTTGTGAGATGTCACGGTGAATTCTTCTCCCAATGCGTCTTAAGAAGGCTTTACGTTCTTCTTGTGCAGCCCGAAGATATTGACGTACCTGCTTTACGGTAAAACTCTCAAGAGGAGGGGTTCGAACCGCTTTGGGAGTCCAACCAATCCGTTTTGTTATGTCACGAAGGGTTGCTCCATTTTTTCCAATTACAACACCAGGCTTTTCAGCCTCAATGAGAACTTCGCCAGTTGATGGTTCAAAGAAGATGTCGGTAACGCCACCATTTTCACCAACAATTTCATGGATTGCAGAGACCGCGTGTTCTGGGTCTTCAAGTGTTGTTGGACGAACTACAATGCGTTTTCGAAAATCTCGAGCGAGAACACGGATAAGATCTTCCTGATCTGCAAACCGTTTTGGATCATCAGTGTAGATGACTAACTCAGGGCCTTCGAACTCAATCAATGCAACTTTGATACCAGCCGGAACCTTCCGGCTTATTTTCTCATGGAGATCTTTAAGCTTGTCTTCAATAAGCATAGTCCAATGAAACCTCTATTTATCAGTTATAGTATGCAAGACATGTGCTTGCCATAACCTGTGTTCATGTAAATGTCGATGGGGTTTTATCATCTCTTCTCATTCAACTCCAGATTCATCGGTTCTGTATTACATACAGACACCGTTTGTCACGAAAATGAATTTTCGTGAGTACAATGAACCAGAGAATGAAGAAAATATCAAACTCCATGAAATAAAAGTGAAGATATCTCTATCATTCATTAATTTTTCTACAATCTATCTATCAAATCTACTTATCTACGAATAGGGGTTATATTGTTCGATTTCCTCTGATGTCAGTTCAACATATCCATCTTTAGTAATGACAGAGATTGAGAGGCCTTCACCTGAGCCCATATCTCGTTTAATTGCAGAATGGAGTGCTCGAATTGCGAGTTCAATAGCTTCATTTTTCTGTAAGCCAGGTTTATATCGATCTTCAAGTACACCAAATGCCATGGGGGATCCAGAACCTGTTGCAACAACACGGTTTTCCTCTGAACTTCCTCCCATATAATCAACTGAGAAAAGCACTGGCCCTGATTCATCAACGCCTCCAATGAGGAGCTGAACACCGTATGGATATCCACGATTGCCATGCAAGAGGTTGGAAAGCAATGCTGCAGCAGATCGTACACTCATTGGTCTGTTTCTGCGGATTTCATAAAGGTTTGATTCAATGGTCATGATTTTAGCCAGCTGCTGAGCGTCTCCAACTCCGCCAGCAGTTGTCATGCCAAATCGCCTTCCGATCTGATAGATCTTTTTCGCATGCTTGTTTGCGATGAGATATCCCATCGACGCTCGCTGCTCACTTGCAAGGACAACGCCTCCGTCAAAGATAATACCGACAGTAGTTGTGCCCTTCATCATATCTGGTGAATCATTCATACAATAACACCTAAAGTTAGGACTTGTGTAAAATATAGCAATCAGAAAAGTGCTTATTTTATATTTGTGATAGTCTGGTAAATAGGTAGCAGTTTTGGTAGTAGGAAAACAACTCACATCATGTGGTATGAGATGGTAGTGTTTTTCAAACTACCGTTCTACTTCGGCTTTCTGTGATGTACCGAACAGAGTTTTTAGAAAACGATTTTTTTGTACTACTTTTTGTGAGAATGGGGGGGGTGCACCCACAGCTATGTGTGTTATGTGTAGGGAGGCAAGAGAACTTTAATGAGCTCTCGATCAAAAAGCATGCTTTTTAATTTTCCATCCTCATCTACAACAGGTAGCTGATCAACGTGGGAACGCTTCATGCGAAGCGCACATTCACTTACTGTTGCATTTGGAGCTACCATGATAACATTTGAGATCATGGCTTTTTTTACGGCGCAGTTTTCAAGGCTTACCCGTGAGATTCCATACGATATCGTGTGTACATCGCGAATGCTCTCCCAGGTCCATTCATCGTCATCTGTTCCAGTGGTTGAAAGATCTGATTCAATGACAGTATCTTCGATAGTGGCATGGAGAATGAGATCACGTTCACTTATGATTCCTTTCAACTGACTTGTAGCACTCAAAATGGGAAGTGCTTCAAACCCAGAGATCTCCATGATTTTCCCAACTAAGGGAAGGGGTGTTTCTTCCCAAAGAGCAAAGGTAGGTATCACGAAGTTTCGAATCTCAATGGTGATTCGCATTCTGGCAATGGCAAGAATGATGTCTGCAATGCTTATAAGTCCAACAAGTGTATCTTTTTGTGTTACTGGAAGTCTTCGAACGCCACTGGTTACCATGAGCTGTGCTGCTTCTTGTATCGTAGCACCGGGATGAATGGTAACTGGATCTGGTGTCATAAGAAGAGCAAGCTGGTTTTCTTCTGGATTGTGAAGTAAATCTCTTCTCGTGATGATTCCTACCAGTTTATTGTCCATAAGGACAGGTAGTCCGCTAATTCTTGTACGTTTTAAAACTTTTAGTACATCATATCGATTGCCGGGGATTTCTGCTTTGACAACACCTCCTGTCATGTACTCAGATACCAGCGGCATATGAGTTATGATCTCACCACCAAGGTAGACGTAAGACTGTGAGCGATAACAAAGGAGGTTACGCTCCCAAGGAGGAGGCGATCAATATCGCTTTTTCCATGAGTGCCAAGAACGATCAAATCTGCTTGAATCTCTTTTGCGAGAGAGACAATGGTTTCTCCGGCATGGCCGTGTTCAAAGTGGACACTGGGTGTAGCTCCAGCTCGTTCTGCATCAGCCACGAGATTTTCAACAACGTTTTGCCCCTCAATCTGGAGCATGCTGTAAAGCATCTCGACGGTATTATCTGCAGGAATACTTTTGAAAAGTCCAGTTTCAATGACATATACAATGTGGAGCTCAGCATTCCATGCTAAGACCTGTTGTAATGCTGCACGAAAAGCAGCTGCACTTATGGGCGATCCATCAACTGCAACAAGGATTTTTTTGTACATGTGCTCCTCCAATATCTTTACAAGTTTCTAGTCATAAGGGAAATAGGTATCTATAATGTCAAAAGCAGTGACGCGCCGAACAATGGTGGCAAGAGGATCACGTGAGAATTGAAGGTTCGAACGGGTGGGGTCGATAAGGAAGAGGTTTGCAGGGTTTCCAATGTTGATGTAGGGGGATCTACGATGGATGGAGGAGCCAGATATCGCCATTATGAGAGCATCTTTTGGATCTATGTGGTATATGGTGTCAAGGAGTTTGAGCTCAAGAAGGAGGTCTGGTTGTACAAACATGACATTATCGGTTCCAAGAGAGAGGGGAATGTCTGCATCGAGCATGTGTTGAATGGGAGGGTGCTGTGCGGAGTTGGTAACTCCAAGGATGAAGTTTGAACGAGGGCAGACACAGACTGGGATTTGTTGGTCAGAGAGGGTTTGGATCTGTTTTTGGGTGGCATGGGTGGCATGCACAATGAGGTCTGGGTCACAGGAGATGGCAGGATCTATGTCATGTGAGTCACGTTCTCCGGCATGGAAGGCAATAATTTTTCCTTGTTTTCGCATCTCTGCTGCGATTTCTTGATAGTTTGGTTCATCTCTGGTGCTGCTTATGCCTGCTCCATGTGTTTTTTTGAGCTGTTCTCCACCATTTCTTCCAAGGATGATGGGGGTGCATGAATGAGGATGGTATTTTTTGTGGAGTTCTGCTGCTTGTATAAGATGGAGAGCTCCCTTTGCTCCCCCTTCTCGAAAGTCAATGCATGAAGAAGTCCCCGCAGCAGATAGGGTTTGAAGGGAGAAGAGCATGCCATTTATGAGGGCTGATTCTGAACTTGTGTTTAAAATGCGATGTTTTAGTCCGTTTGGAGGAGTGACAAGTGATTCAAGGCTGCCTGTTCGTGGTACGTCCATTGCAAGGGTGTCAGCAAGGTGGGTGTGGGCATTACAAAATCCAGGGCAGATCCAGTATGGTGAGCTGTTTTTTTCTTCTTCAATCGCGGTGATGATGCCATCCGCACAATAGATTGTTGCCTTGGTTGGTTCAAGTTCTGGGCCGAGGAGAGCCGTTCCGGAGTATTGGTGTGTCACCATGAGAGTTGTTTTGGGACTTATGTTTGAAGTAGTTAAAAGTATTCCACAACCTAAATATAATATCTATAAGTGATTTCAAGGGAACAAACAGGATTGAAAAAAGTTCGTACTATCCACTTTTAATCATTTAGGCTTAGTACTCTCGTCAGATAAGCCTCAGGCGAGATTTGAACTCGCGACCTCGTCCTTACCAAGGACGCGCTCTGCCAGCTGAGCCACTGAGGCATGTGTGCTTATACAAATGTAACTCGTTATCATATATATTTTTTGAAACTTCTTTTTTTAATCAGAAAGATGTAATAATAATGAAAGTGTAAGAAAGTATTGAGGTTATCATTATGTGTTCAGCAGGTGGTCCAATAGATGTTGAGTTTACGGAGCAAATTCAAGGAAAATCTTGCGTTTGCAAGGACTGTGAGAATAAATTTAAGAGTATTGGAAAGAAAATTCGCTGTCCATCATGTGGTTCAGATCACGTTGTGGTTCTTGAATGATTATACCACTCCAGAGTAATTATCTGGTATGCCATGGTACTTCTTCTTTTTTCCTTGTGGCATGTGCAACCCATGCTTTTTCTTTGTACATTGAGACGGTTGATGAAGAGTATAGCCAGTGGATTGAGAGAGGGGATCTTATTGTCATTTCTGCACCAGAGGGAGGAGAGTTGATGCAGGCATGGCATCTGTGTGAGCTGGTTCGCAGGTATCATATACCTGTTGTAGCGCTTCCAAAGGGCCATCCTGGTTCTTCTCGGTTGAAGATGGTTGTATCAGCTGGTGAGCGAGTTGAGTTGAACTGTGGAATTATTCGCGGGACGCATCCAGAGCAGTATCTCATTTGTGCTTCTTCTGAGTTGAGTGGAATGCAGCTTGCACGCCTGGATGGAGATGAGATGGGAGTGAGAGTTGATATGCCTGATCATATGAGGGATCTTCGTTTTTTGCTTGTCTGGACTGTTCATGAGGAACAGTTTTGTGAGACAGAGATAGATGTCCCAAGCTGAATGGTGAGTGGTACTAGTATCCTATCTTTCGAAGAAATGTAGTGTTAGGACCGAATACTATAGATTTATGCGAAACTTGGGTTGAGAAGTAGCATAGACAAAATACCTCAACCAATCATGAAGTTCTCAAAAAAAGAAGAATACTGGGCCAAGCAGGAGATGCTGGACAGTAGTTTTCATATTATATCTGGTGGAAGCTCTACGAAAGCACGATTATAGAAAACCAGTGCTCATCGCATTTTCCACATCTCACAAGGGTGAGCAGGGGGACAGATACAGTTACCTGTCTCGCCAACCCAAATAATCCCATTTTTAAATATTTTAGAGCAGTTCTTTCAGGAGAGGCTCAACCTGCTGAGAGTGCATGAAGAGTGCATTTGGAATCTCCATTGGGCAAAGTTCTTCACACTGACCACAGTTGATACAGGAGTCGAAAACGTGTGCAAATCGAATCAGGTGGAACATAGGGTTCACAGGAAGTACACCTGGCTCAACATAACAGGACTTCTTTGTGGAACACTCAGCACAGTTACAGACTGGACAGGATTCAATGCAGGCATAACACTTTGTGCAGCGTGAAGACTCCTTAATCATATAGTCAAGACGAGCCTTGCCAGTGCCAAGCTTCTCAAAGTCGTGCTTGCGCCAGTGATCTCCAAGCTTTAGCATTGCATTCTCGACTTTTCCTCGAATCTCAATGCCTTTTGGATTTGCAGCCTCAACAGCAACAGTTTTTCCTGTTGCAGCAGAAAGAAGCGCTGCACCCTTATCTGAGCAGACCTCAACAAACGTTGCTTTACCAGCTTTGTCTCCAATAACTCCCCAGTTACCACAAGCAAGATCAGCCTGACGTGGAATTTTCATCTGACAGCGGCGGCAGTTAGAACGGCGTCCGTATCCTTCTTCTTCAAGGTCATCGATTTTAACGCCCTTGTGCTTGCCATCATATTCGATGATAAACTGACCCTTATCGATCTCTTCCTTGGTGACGAGATCAGGATCCACCTCAAACTTCTCTGCAATCATCTTGCGTGCTGCAATTGGGCTAACCGAACCACCACAGTTTAAGCCGATCAGGATGAAATTATCAAGATTCAGCTGATTTTGGTTTGCCATCTCATAAAATGCCATGACATCACAGCCTTTACAGACAACTGCAAGTTTTTGATCACATGTAGGGTTTATGTACTTCTTAATGATCTTTGGAATCAAAAGGGTTCCACAATGGAGAGAGCCTGCAGCCTGGATGAGTTCTGCTGGATCTGTGATATATGCAGGAACTGCATCATACAGATCAGTTCCACGCTTCACCGTGACAACAGCATCTACCATTTTGCTCTCAAGTGCATGCTTCAGAAGTGCAGTTACTGCTCCTCCACACTCTCCAGCTTTTAAGATGTCTGCATCTTTTGCCCATGCATAGATCATATCGCCTTTTGCTACCATGTTTAGGCCTCCAGTTTTGCAATGTTTGCAGCACATGCTTTAAATTCAGGAATCTTTGAGATGGGATCAAGAGCATTGATCGTCAGCACATTTGCACAGCATTCTGCGAAGTGGAATGGAATGAAAATGCTTCCTTTCTTGATATCTTTTGTTACTCTGGCTGGGACCTTGATCTCACCACGGCGACTGAATGCACGGATGATCTCTCCATTTGCAATGCCAAGGCGTGCTGCATCTTCCTCATTCACCTCAACATATCCAGTTGGAACCTCACCATGAAGTTGTGGACTGCGACGTGACATAGAACCAGCGTGCCAGTGGAAGAGTATACGTCCCGTTGTAAGGACAAATGGATACTCAGCATCTGGAACTTCTGCTGGTGGCTTCCATGCAATTGCAGTCATGAGACCTTTGCCATCTGGCATTCCATTAAACTGCTGCGTGTGCAGGATAGGGGTGCCAGGGTGGTCTGCCTCAGGACATGGCCAGTGAAGTGCTTCTGGCTTGTTGAGACGCTCATATGTCATGCCATGATATGATGGAGTCAAAAGTGCGATCTCATTGAAGATATCTTCGTACGTCTTCCATGCGAACTGTTTTTCGTATCCAAGTGCTGCTGCGACCGCTGCCAGAATCTGCCAATCGAGTTTTGCTTCACCTGGTGGGTCCTGTGCTTTACGGAGTCTCTGCACACGACGCTCTGTGTTTGTCTGTGTACCATCTCCTTCTGCAAAGCATGCTGCTGGAAGCACAACGTGTGCTTTCTCTGCAGTCTCGGTGAGGAAGATATCCTGGACAACAAGGAATTCAAGATTATCCAGTGCATGATCAACGTGAGTGATGTCTGGATCTGCAATCATTGGGTTCTCACCCATAATGTACAGGC
>JAITWW010000144.1 GCA_031285085.1 Candidatus Methanofilum arcanum | reverse complement strand
AATGTCATGAATTCTTGGATGGTTACATAGGAATCTGTTGGGTCTGTGAATATATCCCGAGGAAGGGGGATTGCAAATTTATCTCCATACCCTTCGCGGTAACGGTGAAGGTGAGGACCCTCTATTTTTTCACCATCTGGATTTGTATGCGGCTTATTTCCAAGATCTAGTCTAAGTAGAACATGAAGGCAGTGAATAGTTACAAAAACAGAACGAATGAAAAAGATCTACGCCCCGACCGGGACTTGAACCCGGGTCAAGAGCTCCGCAGGCTCCTAGGATATCCTCTACCCTATCGGGACTTGTAAAACAACCTACACAAATCTTCTTGTGCACGTAAATAGTTACTGCTATCTTTTTAAAATAAATAAGATAACATATTTCCAATACCCATACATAGAATCAGAAATGAAGAGGAAATAAAGAGATTATTTAATCCCTTTGAAGCTCATGCAGAAGCCTTGAGACCTGCATTGACTTCATCTCAATACCATACTTCTCTTTCAGAACCTTCTTCAGTTCATTTGCTGAGGTCTCTGGTGCATCCTTAAAGAGCGCAGCAAGCTCAGCCTTCTGCTCATCACTCAGTTTTACCTTCTCACGACGCTCAACCTTCTTGCCCTCTTCCTCTTCAGCGGTCTTGAGATAGAGCTTTCCATAGATATACTCACCTTTTCGCTTATCATGGCGGTCGCCCATATCACCTTGCCAGACCTGCACAGGAATCATCTTCCCATCAAGCTCGATCTCTGTCTGTCCAACATGCAAAAAGCTAGGCAGCATTCGCTCTACCTCACCAAGGACAATGATCTCTCCTTTTATCATCTGTCCACCGAGACGACCCTTTGCGTTGCCACGAATAATGATCTTGCCGCCATCAGCGTGGATACCAACATGAAAATCTGTATCTCCACCGATATCGATCGTACCACCATTCATAAACAGCCCAGTATCACTTCCAACATTACCTTTCACAGTAATAGAGCCACCCTGCATACCTCTCCAGTCACCACGGTATGCTGCTCCAAGATAATCTTTTGCATCTCCGTTTATGACAAGGGATCCACCTTCCATGCCAATCCCTGCAAAAGAATCAACACTTCCGTTGACGGTAATGGTACCTCCTTTCATCCAAGCACCGGTATACATATCGGTACTTCCGTTCACCACGATCTCACCAGCAGTCATCTTCATACCGATGTACTTGATCTTTCGCAGATCTCCATTAAGAATAAGCTTCGTACTATCAGGAGTTGCGCCGCCCTTTCCACTGACATCGAAATAGTCTCCAAGGGTATATGTTTGATTACCCATGTATACTGGCATTGCTGCAATCTCTGCTATATTCTTCCCTGCACAGTAATCAGGAGTCATGTCTTCTACTTCAAGATACAGTTCAGGTTCTTGGCGTAGTTTAAATGTAATTGTATTCATTTTTTGACCTCTAAAATCAATTAGACCGCATCAATATGAATCACTTCTGGGTTTGGTGCATAGTGATCCGTAACCTCGTAGTTTGCAAAGTTTACACTGTAATATTTCAGGAACTTCATCTGCACATCGCGTTCTACCTGCTTATTCTGTGGAACTTTTACATCAACCCAGTATGTGCGCTTTGGAGTAGAGCCGACAATCGTTCCATCCTGCGCAACAAGAACACCATTTTTAAATACATATGATGCATTTGTGAACGCTTTTTCGATATCTGCTCCAGCGTTTGGATTTTTCAAGACATCGTCATTGATATCATATACAGCAATGTCTGCGCCCATACCTTCGACCAGTGCGCCGGTTACATCTGTCATACCAAGTGCTTTTGCAGGACCTGCACGGGTCATTGCTGCAAATTCATACAGATCAATTTCGCGGTCAATGCTATACAATGACGATGCTGCAATAACCTTCTCACTGTGCTTGAATCCTTCAAGCATCTCGCGGCGAAGCTTCGCATTCATCAACCAGGAGAAGATTGCTGGGTACCTGGTGAATGGACCTGCATTTGGATGATCTGTTGTAATGAACGCCCGCATTGGATCTTTTGCAAGCAAGCCGAGTTCAAGACCAATAGACCATTGAATTGCACAAACTTTGACATCTGGGCTGTATACATATGGCACAACACCAGAAGAAGTCTCAAGCTCCACATCCACGTTTACCCATTTTAAGTTGTTTAACTCTGTTAAATGATGCTCAAATGGACCATCTGCGGTCATGGTGGTTGTTTCATCAAGTGTTACACAACCAAGATCAATCGTTACATTGTCGTGCTGATTGACATAGTCCATGATTTCCTTTGCTTTTGATTCGAAGTTTAACCAGTTTGTACCACCATAGGAGTGGAATTGCAAGTGAGTGTGGTGGAAGGTCTGTTCACGGCCAAAATTATTGGTTGCTTTCGTTCCCTCAGAAAGTCTAAACGTATCAAGGGTAGTCTCATAATTTCCTGGGTTTCCAAGATTATTTGAGTGCACGTGAATTGAGTGTGGAAGCCCAAGACGCTCATTTACCTTGAGCAGTCCAGTTACAATCTCGCTTGGGGTGATATCAAAATATGGCACTGAATCATGAATTGAGTTACAGTTCTCTCCCCATCCCCATGCTTCTGAGCCACCAGGGTTGACAATCTTAACTCCGTATCCTTTGGTCACACGAAGAATCCAGGAGACATAAGCACTTACATTCTCGATTTCATTATTTTTGAGATATTCAAAGACAAACCAGTTATTTCCAAACACTGGAAATGCACCTTCGTCGAGAAGGGGGGTGTCTCTAATCTCTTCATGTGTGTGACGGGCGTACAAAGGAGGCATTGCTGCTTCCATAGCAGTTGTGTACCCCATTCGAGCGTACTGATATCCAGTCTTAAATGTCGTTGGAATTGAGTTTCCTGCTTCCATACGACCATATTTTGATTTTGGAACTGAGGTAAAAAGCTTGTCTTCTGGACGGAAATTACGTCCTTCATTCACTTTTGGACCTGCAACATGGGAATGAATCTCAACGGCCCCTGCCATGACCGCTTTTCCCTTTGCCTCTATCTTTGTTGCTTTCTTTGAAACGGATTCTACAATCTTTCCATCTTTAATACAGATATCTTTGACATCTCCCTTGATATTCTGCTTTGGATCGTAGACAAATCCACCCTTAATGATATATTCGCTCATATTTCCTCGGATTTTTGATTTTGCCATTTAAATACCTATGCTTTTACTTTTCCACTTCCACTGGCCTTTGTAGAGACGGGTGCAGCCTGAGCAGCTTTCAGTTCTTTTACACGGGCAAGGACAGCTGTTAAGAACTCTTCATCAGTCAGCATACCTTCAGGTGGATCAACGATCTTTCTGGCTTCAATTGGGACATTATCCATACGATAGCAGTTTCCGCCAACTTCCACTCCTACAATTGCAACAGGCACATGGACCTTGGAAATCTCAGTTGTTGGGCTGATTGCAGGATCAATTGTAACAGATGGAAGCTTTGCGATTACCTTGTTACAGGCCATTGGGAAATGTGCACCAGGGTCACTTCCAAGGACAAATACTGCATCGACTTCTTCTCGCAGCAGGACTTCGACGGTTCCAGTCTCACCTGGGTTGTATCGTGCAAATCCACGGGAAAGATCAACAGAGAATGGGTATCCGAATTGCCACCCAAGCACCTGGCCAGATCCTGCAACATTATAATGTCCTCTCATGGCAACGATGGAGTACTTTGTGTAGTTGTTCAGGTCTCTTGTGAGGCCAATTGCGGAGTCGATATTGTGGTCTTTTCCAAGTGACTGTGTAACACCCATTCCGAAGAAAATTACTCCAAATCGTCCACTCTTTAGGACTTCTACTGCATCATAGATGGTTTTCTTAGGAACACCTGCAACTTCATCTCCAGTGATATCTTCACCACGCAGTGCTGTACGCAGCGCTTGTAAGAGTTCGTAGTCGTATCCCTGCTTAATTTGTAAGAGGACATCTGCCATCTTCGCTGTGTCCGTGCTTCGTGGATCCACGACGATAATCTTTCGGTTGCTATGTCCCTTTCCAGTGAAATATCCACGTGGGAAGATGGAATAGCGAGACATGTGGCGTGGGTGAGCATGTGCGGGGTTACATCCCCAGAATATGACCCGATCTGCACGATTTTTGACCTCTCCGAGTGTACAACTTGGAACACCTACGTTTTGCAGTGCAATAAGAGTTGGTCCATGGCAGACTGCTGCTGTGTTATCAACAAGTGCGCCGACTTCTTCAGCGACTTCATGACCTACACTCTGAGCTTCACAAGATGTTGAGCTCCATCCATACATAGTAGGTTTTTTGGAGTTTACAAGCATCTGTGCGGTGTATTCGATCGCCTCAGCATAGGTTATCTCTACAGCGCTTCCATCTTCCAGGAGTTTTCGTGGTCTGGTTACTCGATCGCTTGCCTGGGAATGCAGAATCTTCTCAGCACCAATTGTGCAGGCATTTTCTACATTGATGATTTTTTTCCCATCATCACTCACTGTGACAACCAAGTCGTCACACAGAGTTCCACAAAATGGACAAACTACATCTCTAATATCTTTTGTCATGCTTTCTCTCCAAAGACTTCACTGCGTATTAATTGAACTGAACCAAGTACTGGCTCAAATGGTGCAGCTTTGATAGTTATTGGCACACCTTTGAGTGTGGGCATGCCAGTACCATGTGTTCTGGTGCTAACAACACAATTTGCCCAAGGCCCCATTGGGATATATGCTTCACCGGGATTTAACATCTGGCGAGCTTCGACCGCTTTTACAATGACGGTTCCAAAATCACTGGATACACGCACATTGGTATTTTTCATGATGCCAAAACGCTTTAAGTCATCTGCATTCATCTCAATGATGCCGCATGCAACAGTGTAGTTGTGCTTCTCTTTTCCAGCTTCCATCGTGGCACCCTGTTCGATCGTGCGCCCCGTGAGCAGATTTATCGGTATAGAACTCATCGTACTCTCCATTTCTGTATGAATATGAATATCACCAAATTGCTCTCCTTCCTTCTTTATGAGCCAAGATTATTGAGAATCTCCTTGATATCACTTGGCCATCGATGGATGTTAGAGCTGTGTGAATAGAAAGTGTTCATCACACAGGCATATAAATGTATGCTTAATTAGTGTGAAGGTGGTGAATTTTGGTGATCTCGCCAGGCACGGCGAGGACGCGCCTCCCTTGAACCCATCCTCCTTCGTCAGATGGGTTGAGAGGGATCAAACTGCCGTTCTTTCTGCGGCCCGCTTGGCACTCGCGTCGAAAATCCGCCCCTACTACTGGGCTATCCAAGACGCAAATGAGCAACCATTCGACGGGTATGCGAGCGAAGCGAGTATACCCCAAGTAGTTTTACTCAATTTTTCCCAAACTCGCCAAGCACGTAGAGTAGGGAAAAGGCGCCTACACCCTTACGGGTGGGTTTCCCTTTCCCTCTCTCCGAACCGGACGTACCTCTCTCGAGGTATCCGGATCTCCATAGGTAGTTAACATATATTTATTATAGTGTTCAACCAGTTGGTTGACCTCCTACTAATATGCTTCAAAACTTCGAATGTTGGTTTTTCATGAGGCTTCTCCTCCCTTTCATTTGTCCGTTTTGAAATCTACCTACTGCCCCCCTTCGCCATGTAAGCGGCTCTCCCGCTTCCGATTTTACGGCAATCCCTGTCAATTCAGGG
>JAITWW010000022.1 GCA_031285085.1 Candidatus Methanofilum arcanum | reverse complement strand
AAGCCTGCACTGTCTTCCTCTTGACTATTTCTCTCCGTTTGTTGCACATATCAAGGAGATGGTTGGGGCTTCGCTTGCAGCGAAAATTACTGCAATATATGTTGCAGAACACGAATAACAGTTCATGAAAGATGAACTGGGGGTTGCTCCTATATTTTTCTCATTTCATGCAGTAATAAAACAAAAAGCACGCAGTTTTTCTGCTTTTTTTATGTTACCTAAACCACCAATAGGTTGACAGACTCGTAATGAGAGAGTATTTGCGATCCCTCACTTTTCAGAAGAGAACAGATCTTTATCAGTCACAACACCGTCCACAAATATTATATAAATCAATCAAAAATACGAGGTTTTCTCGAAAAATGTGGTACGAGTGTTATGGTGGTGAAATCAATACAGGAGGAAAAAAGTGAGAACAAGAAGGAAAATTGCTGCAACAACTCCTGCAACTCGTACATCGTGTTTTTGTTCATGCGTTTTGATATGCTCTCTCCATTGCTCTGCACATTGACGCATGATCTCATTTTTTTTGTACAATTGCACAAGATCGTGATATGTGCAGGTACGAAAGTGATGTGAAATTTGGTTGCGTCTATCAATACAGAGTAACAGCTCCTGCTTTGTATACTCATCAATGACCCCAACATCTTCTAATCGCTTTATGAGAACCTTATTTTTTAATACTTCATTTTGACCTGCATAGCCACAGCTATACACACAGCATCGTGCCAGATCAAGCATACGATTTATCAGCGCAAACTCCACCATGTACGCTGCATAATAGTTTCGAGAGTCTGAGTTGCGTGCAGTCTCCCCTGCTTTTTGGAGAGAAATTTGCTCTGCATCATGCAAATAACGTATAATATCTGAATAGATCAGATCAAAAGGCTCAGCAATATGAGGTTTTTGATTATATGGATGGAGAAATGAGATGCTCATGGGAAGAGTTATTCCTACCATTTTTGTGAACAAATCAGATATACATATGCAGCAAGAACGTTCATGAGACAGCTCAAACCCATTTGGGATAGATGACACAGCGATGATAAAGGCAGAGTGTGGCAAGTATTATAATCTTATTCAGTTTATAGCCAAAGTTATGGAACGAGAGAGTGTGTACGATCCAGAGGAAAATACACTCCATCGTATTGAGTGAATGATCTTTTCAATTCCTTGCATTTCTTGTGCGTTCTGTTTAAGTGATCTCTCGTTGAATTAAACTAACATCTTTGCACAGCGTCTTGATAATCTTCCTCCATACCTTTTTCTGAGAATTGATGAGTGAAAGGCAAAGAAGATTGAAGGTATTGATGTCAGGAGATACGCATGCAAAAAGTAGGAATCGGTGCATAAAATGGCAGAAATAAATGTTCAAGAGGTTGATATGGATACCATACAGGCGGTGTATCCTCTTCCCCTTCCCCCTCACTTTTCAGAAAAGAACGGCATCTTGCATATCGGTAACATTCCAGTGACAAAACTTGCAGAGGAGTTTGGAACACCGCTTTATGTAACTGATGAGACCCGAATCGAAGCTCTGTATCACGAGTACATACACGCCCTTTCATCACATTATCCAAATTGTCGCGTATTATATGCTGCAAAAGCAAATGGAAATATTTCAATCTTGCGCACTCTTGCCGCTCTTGGTGCAGGTGCAGATGTATTCTCCGCAGGAGAACTCATGCTTGCCCGTGATGCAGGGATACGTCCAGAACATCTGCTCTTTAATGGAAGCTCAAAGACAAAAGAGGATCATCAGCTTGCAGTTCTGCATGGGGTGAGAGTCTCTTTAGACTCTGAGGATGAGCTGTATCAGTTGAATCGTGTCGCAGAAGAGATGGGAAAGACGGTTGAGGTCTCATTTCGTGTAAACCCCGCAATTCACGTCCCAACACACCCCAAGATCGCGACAGGGCTTGCAACCTCGAAGTTTGGGATTCCAGCAGAACAGATTTTGTCTGCCTATCAAAAGGCACATGAGGCTTCACATGTCATTCCTGTTGGTATTCATTGCCATATTGGCTCTCAAATTCTTGAGCTTGAACCATTTGCAGAAGAAGCACGTGTTTTGATGGATATCGTTTCAAAGCTGCATGATATGGGTATTAAGCTGAAGTTTGTAGATCTTGGTGGTGGTCTTGGTGTTGCGTATCGTCATGGAGTTGAGCAGGCCCCCTCTATTGCCGCATATGCACAGGCTACGATTCCAGTATGTAAAGAGACGTTCAAACGCCTTGGAATATCACCTGAGATCTGGATTGAACCTGGCCGTTCCTTGGTATGTGACTCAACGATCCTACTCACACGCGTGAACTCGGTGAAACATGCTCACAAGCGTTTTATAAATGTAGATGCTGGCTTTCATACCCTTCTTCGTCCTGCAATGTATGATGCGTATCAGGAGGTTGTTGTGGCAAATCGAATGGATATGGATCCAAATGCAGGTGAAGTCTACTCCATTACAGGTCCGATCTGTGAGAGTGGAGATATTCTTGCTGCTGATCGGAGGATGGGAGCGGTTCAGGCAGGGGATCTCATTGCAGTGCTTGATACGGGAGCATATGGGTATGCCATGGCATCACAGTATAATGGAAGAGGGAGATGTGCTGAGCTACTTGTCAAGGACGGCGCTGTTGCCCTGATTCGGCGTCGTGAGAGTATTGAAGATCTTTTAAGTACCATGCGCCGCCCGATCTGGCAGTGAGGTACGATAGAACCTTTTTTTAGTTTGAGAGGAGTGAAGCGAGAGGAGATGAGTGCATCACTTCATCAGATATATGACAAGCATTTTTTGATGAGCTCGTCAGCTTCATCTTTTGTTTCTATAAATCGTGTTTGACCAGCAGTATCACCTATAATCTCTCCAAAATGAAAAAGAGTATGCCTGTTCGCATTATAAAAATTATAACATTCTTCTAACTTCTCCTTTGTTGTTTCCTCGATATGTACTGATTTTGGCAAATAATAGGCATTATTCACCTTATTCTTTTTAAAAATCCCAAATGTCCGTTTAGAGAGGATCGGATTCTTTGTTTTTCCAAGCAAGTATCTCATATGTCCTTCAAGTGCTCGGAAAGCAGGGAACACATATTGTGAGTAATCTTCAGATTCTTCGAAATAGTTTAAGTTAATGAGTGATTGCCGAATTAAACGCTTGATATTCTCGGGGTAATCTACAGGAAACTCAGGGCATATAGCTTGCATCCCTGCATCGATTTTTACTGTGTCTATTTCTTTCTTGTACGCATGAGAAAAGACATCTTTCTCATTTACTGGGATTAGTTCATTTATATAAGTAATAAACATTTGGAAAAGTGCAGAGTTTGCGCCTTGGACAACGAGTGACTCTTTACCTCCTTTAAACAGTTTAACAGATAATTTATTCTTAGCTAACTTTAATTTAACGAGAATAAAATTTGTATTGTCTGATTTCTCTATTTGAATCCCAGGATCTTTTTCTAACATCAAGTCAAGAATAGTTTGAAGTATCTCTTCTTCGAAATAAGGAATTGAAAACCAATTATTTCCGGTAATTCGGGCATATGATCCATTCAATTGGGCTCTTTTAGCCAATTGATCTGCTTTACAATTATATTTATTATTATTATGGCTTTTAACTTTTTCAAACTCAACCTGAATCAGATCCGCATATTTATGAGTGTACTCGGAGACAAACATCGCTGCAACATCACTTTTTGCCTTCCATTCTCCAGACAACCATTTGCTTAACCCCTCATAATCATGGTAAATCTTCAATGTATCATAGTTATGGGAAACAGCCCAATCCATAGCCTTGATAACACCCAATACTTCGCCGACAATGTTATTTGATGAAATATATTTATTATCTTCACCAAAGTCATATATCTCGTGCTCCTGAAAATCCCTATCAATGATAACTACACCATAGGAATAACGACTTTTTATCTTATCATAGCTCCCATCACAGAAGGCTACAATATAGCCATTTGAAATATCCTTCTTTATAATCTCATCATACACATCCAGATCATTCATATATGCTTCAGCTTCAGCCAAAGTTGTAAATTTCTTAAAATCTGCATCTGGATATCTATGCGTAGCTTTTTTACATTCATCCCAATTATCAAATATCCCAGTAGTGTAACCAGCTTTGACTGTATAATAACTCATAGAAAACTCCTTCCTCCTCTCACTAAACGCGATCGAGAACGCCTCGCCGTGCTTGGCTAGTATGGAAAAAGCAGGTGCTCACATCCATCCCAGGGTTACGCCACAAATCGGGTGTTTAATACCTCTCAAGTCATCTGACGAAGTCAAGATGGCTCACGGTAAGCGCATTCTCGCCGTGCTTGGCGAGGCTCTGAACGCTTCAATCATGTCCCAGGTCAGACTCAATGTTGTATCATCTCTTGGCAGATTTTCTCTGGAATACCAAGAAGCTTCCTTTAATTCATGTGCATCAATTTTCACCATCTGTTCTCCATCTAATTCTGCAAAAAAACCTGCCAGAACTGATTGAGAAAATCCCCAGGGTTGGCTTTTGTAATACTGGATATTTTTAACCCGCAGACCAACCTCTTCCATAACCTCACGTCGGACTGCATCTTCATAAGTCTCTCCGATCTCCATAAACCCGGCAATCAGCGCATATCTGCGATAGGAACCCGTCGCATACTTTGTCAATAACAGTCGGTCGCCATCAACTACACCAACTATAATGACAGGAGAAATCTTTGGATACTCCACTGTACCGCATTCTGGGCACTGCACCGCTCTTTCATTTTCCTTATGAGACATAGGCAAGGAGCATCTGCCGCAATACCGGTGACTATCATACCAATCTGCCAAATGATATGCGGTAGCTCCTGCAAAAGCTATCCATGGGGGGTTGAGGTTACCAAGTGGAACAATCTCTTGATAGTGAAGATTTGCTGTTTCTTGCACTTGCATAAAAGACATAAAAAATGAATGATCATCAATGGAGAACAAATAGATTAGATTGTCTGCACAATCAGGATACAAGCTATGAACAGTATGATATTTTGGAATTGTTGCTCCATCTGGAATATCTTCCAGTAGTGCCTTTCCGTCTTGATACAAAAAAATATAATCATCGCTACTTGGCTCTCGATGTAGATATTGATTTACATATCTGTGTGGTTGAATATCTTGGAACACTGAGTCTTCACCTTTAATGTAATCCACTGCCAGAAAACATTTTATTTCCTTTATTCAGAATAATATAGATCGTTTATATTAAATATCCCGGATGTTCAAGAAATAGTGAATCTGACGTATTACATAGATTGAAACGAGGATGTTTAAATGTTTTGGTGATTCGAAGATGTATCTGCAAAGTATCATGGGAATCTCAGATGTATACCACCATAGGCAAATACCTCTTCAAAAATTTGTTACTTATGCAACGGTTTTCAGGTACTCCATTGCTGCATCATATCGTTCCTGTACATGTGTGGTAAGTTCTTCAAATGCTGCGTCGAAATCAGCGTCACTTTGTAGAGATGAATATC
>JAITWW010000141.1 GCA_031285085.1 Candidatus Methanofilum arcanum | reverse complement strand
TCAGAACCTCGCAATATACCCCTTTCCCCCCTCGTCAGCACAGCCAAGTGCTGTTCCGTCTCGCACGAGGCTATTAAACTGCATCGCTGACTCCATAAGCTGCTCTGGCTCCGCTCTTCCAGATCTCAGCTTTGCGACCGTTCCGTCATAGGGAGAAGGCATCATCCTGACACCAACCTGGATACTCTTACAGTGCGTGCAGTAGGAACACGTACGATGTACCTCAACCTCTCCGGTGGCACATGCAACATATGCATTATCTTTCTCTTTTCTGAGGGGCAAAATCTTCATATATGTTATTTTCGTGTGCTACAGGTAAATAGATCACGATGTTTGTTAGTGCATGCAAAAAAACTCCCGGAAAAGGGAGATCACTAATTTCGATGCATTTAAATATGTAACGTGTGCAAACTACTTCTATGGAGACGTCTCAGATTGTTCTAAACCCGAACGAACTCGTGCAATTTTTGAAGAAAAATCCAGCTGATTTTACAAAAGAAGACATCATTCGATTCTGTGAAGCAAAACAGATCGAGATGGTGAACTTTCGTTATGTATCAGGGGACAGCACTCTTAAAGTTTTGAACTTTGTCATCTCATCAAAAGAGTACCTTGATTCAATCTTATCATATGGAGAACGTTTAGATGGAAGCAATATCTTCTCTTTCATTGAAGCAGGAAGTAGCGATCTGTATGTAATACCAAAATATCGCTCTGCATTCGTCAACCCATTCACTGAGATTCCAACCCTTGAATTTATGTGTTCATATTATGACAATGAAGGAAAACCTCTTGCAAGTGCTCCAGAGAATGTTCTCAAAAAAGCAGATGCTGAGTTTACAAAACAAACCGGCGCTCAGTTTAAAGCACTGGGTGAGCTTGAGTATTACATTGTCAGTGATGTTGATCCACTCTTTCCTGGCCGTGACCAGAAGGGATATCATACCGCTGCGCCATTCACGAAATTTGAAGACATTCGTGCAGAAGCAATGCGTCTGCTTGCTCGCACCGGCGCTCAAATTAAATATGGTCACTCTGAGGTTGGCTGCTTTACTCAAGATGGGAAATACTATGAACAACAGGAGATTGAGTTCCTTCCAACACCTGTTGAACAGGCTGTTGAGCAGATCGTACTTGCGAAATGGATCCTTCGTATGATTGCACACCAACGTGGCCTTAATATCAGCTATGCACCAAAAATCACGGTTGGAAAAGCAGGAAGCGGCATGCACTTCCACATGCTTACAGAGAAAGATGGAAAGAATCTCCTGACAGAAAACGGAAAATTATCTGACACGGCACGTAAAATGATTGCAGGTATCTTAGATATTGGCGATGCGATTACTGCATTTGGAAACACCATTCCAACATCATATCTCCGTCTCGTTCCACATCAGGAAGCTCCCACCTATGTCTGTTGGGGAGACCGAAACCGTTCTGTTGTGATCCGTGTGCCACTTGGATGGAGCGGTGTCTCTCACATGGTTTGTGATGCAAATCCAAACTGTGGGTTTGTAAATGAAGAACACGAAAAGCAAACCTATGAATACCGCGTTCCTGATGGTTCCTGCGAGCCATACTTAACTGTTGCAGCATTGATTGTTGGATCACTTCATGGACTGAGCATGCCTGATGCTCTTGCAAAAGCAGAGCGGTTATATGCATCTGGAAATATCTTCAATAAGGAGAACAAATCCTTCCTTGACGGCCTTGAGCAGCTACCTGCATCCTGTTATGAGTCTGCCGAAGTACTGAATGCAAAGCGTGCAATTTTCGAAAAGAACGATATCTTCCCAGCAGGTATGATTGACAGCTGCATCGCCAATCTGAAAGCATTTGACGACAAAAATCTCTCAGAACGTCTATATGGAAATAACGAGGCTATTGCTGAGCTCGTTGCCAAACACTTTGATGTTGCATAAAGAGCTAACATTAACACCTTTTTTTAAGTGTCATACACTGTGATCTTTTATGAGATGCGGCGTACTATTATCTGGAGGAAAAGACTCGGTGTATGCATGGTGGAAAGCCATGCAGGACCATGAGATCTCCTGTTGTATCTCCCTTCTCTCTCTGAACAAAGAGAGCTACATGTTTCATACTCCAAATATGAGATGGGCATATCTTCAAGCAGAAGCAGCACATATTCCATTTATTTTACATCATACAGCGGGCATAAAAGAAGAAGAGTTACGTGATTTATCTTCTGCAATACATCATGCAAAGCATCAGTATCAGATCACGTGCATAGTAACAGGAGCCATTTTGTCAGAGTACCAAGCTTCTCGTATTCATAAGATCTGTGATGAACATGGGCTTGTGATGCAAAGCCCGCTCTGGAACATTGATCAGGAAATTTACATGCAAGATCTCCTCACACAAGGTTTTTCAGTTATTGTCTCAGGCGTCGCATCTGAGCCATTTGATGAAACATGGCTTGGAAGGGATCTTGATAGAAAAGCATTGCAAGATCTCAAAACATTTCAAAAAAAATATCATATCACGCTTACAGGTGAAGGTGGAGAGTATGAGAGTTTTGTCTGCGATGCGCCACAGTTTTCACAGCGTATTGTAATTGAAGCCTCGGAGCAGGAATACAAAAATTACCGAGGCCTTTTTAGAATTACACATGCAAGGCTTGAAAAAAAATGAAATCTTGAGATCGTAGTGAGATGAACGCTATGAACAACAGTATGTTGAAATCTCTCTTACAAGCCTCTATTCCATGCTCCTATTGTACATCTCCCAAGTACAATCTGCTGAAGAGTTGGCATAAGAAGCACTGGATCTGCTCCACGAACTGCTTGTGTGTACAGGAAAAGCATCTGTTCTACATATGCAGCACTTCGCCCCCTTGCATCAATAATAAGGTACTCAATACCCCAGCTTACCAGTTTTGAAACCTGATCAATGAGAGTAAGTTCGTCAGTATTGTAGATGATAGTCTCATGCGTTCCATCAGGAAGCACTCGAAAGAGGCATTTTTTTGCATCTTGGAGTGCGAATGCTGGTGCAGTACTCCATGGAATGGACTGGAAGTTCTTTGTCACCCCAATACCCATTGTTCCTTGTACAACGACAGCAAGAGGCACGGTGCTGTACCTGCTTAGCTTTTGAATCTGTTCTCCAGAAAGCTCTCCAGACAGAGTCAAAAAAGAGTATTCCTCAAGCATTGAAATACTGTTCTGGTTCGTGATATTAAGTCCAAGATATCCGGCTATCCATGCGTGCGGCACATGGGAACGGATCCATTCTGCTTGGCCAAGGGTGTGTACAAGGTACTTGGTAATTCCAAGCCCAGTAAACAAAGAAAAATCCTCTTCCATAAGAGCGAGATCTGAATCTGGTGTCATAACTGGAAGCGAGACACCAAGAGATTTCATATCATGAGTATCAGAATTAAAATCGCTATGCAAACATGTTCGAAGTGCATGCCATGAGATATAACGCAGATGTGTTGCTTCTGTTTTTACTTTGGTATACTCAGATTGAAGTACGATGATCTGCGTGTTCTGTCGTGAACGAGATGGAGTTGTTTTGCTATCAGTTCTCTCACTCAAATAAGGCAAAGAGCGTTCATATGCATGATGAAGACTCTCTGTTGCATATGAGAGAAGCTCTCGACGGATCTCGTTTTGTATTTTTATTGGTGCAAAAAGTCCTGGAGGGCAGACGATAGTTGAATGAATCTGAAACGGAGTATTTTTAGATCTTTGAATCTGTTTTTGAAGATCTTCTCCTTTCAGTTCATGCTTTTGTGCAGGAAGCAGTTTTTGTTTGGACTCATAGGAGAAGGAGAGGGTATGATGTGGAGTAATGAGGGTTGCATTGATATCAAGAGAACCAGAGGGATGGATGGTAACCATTGCGTTGATATGATGTACATGTCTGGGTCTTGTATGATGCTCAGTGATAAGAGACTCATACCTACTCATTATCTCAGGGCGGCTTGTGAGAGAGATAGTATCCCCTGGTCTTGCTTCTTTTGGAACCGGTATCTCAAGATGGCCATCTCGAATTCGTGGCTTTGTCGTGAGAGTGGTTCCATATGTGTCATGAGTACTATAAATCGAGAGACCATCACCATGGATCAGTTCAATCTCTCCTATTTGCTTGATATATGCTATATTTTTCGAATCAACACTTTGTATGGTTCCTATATAGATTCCTGAATTTCCAGGATGTTTCATATGCACTGGCTGCATGATAGATGATGGAGGTGCATCTGCTCCATACCCGATGGTAAAATCACGCGAGTATGCAAGACGTAATGCAAGTTCATCTTCTTGTGATACAGGAAATGAACCACGTGCAAGTGTGTCAAGAGCATGGCGATAGATAGATACAACCGTTGCCACATACTTTGGACTGCGCATTCTCCCCTCAATCTTGATAGAAACGATTGGTATGGTGAGAAAGCAATCAAGCGCCGGGTAGATACAGAGATCACGAGTAGAAAGGAGGTAGGAGCCCTCTGCAGTTGTATCATGTATTGGACAGGGACGTCCCCATCTGTCCAGATGGGCTGGAACCATATGATATCGTTTTCTGCATGGCTGAGCACATGTGCCTCTATTTCCACTGCGTCCACCCATAACAGAAGAAAGGAGGCATTGACCAGAGTATGCAAAACACAAAGCACCATGACCAAAGATCTCAATACCTATATCTGCGAGATCAGGATGGGTGGAAATGGCTGTAATATCACGCTTTGAAAGTTCTCGTGCAAGAATAACTCGTGTACATCCATGCTTCTTTGCCCATAATGCGCCAGCAATAGTATGGATACTCATCTGAGTCGAGGCATGTACTTGAAGAGTTGGAACAATAGAGCGTGCAAGAGAGAGCACTCCAATATCTTGCACAATCACTGCATCTGCTCCAACTTGAGCTAAAAATAAAAGATATGCTTCGATGCTAGCAAGCTCTGCATCATGCATCAGTGTGTTCACCGTGACATATACGCGCACTCCATGGAGATGAGCATACTTGATTACAGTACACAACTCTTTTTCATCGAAATTTTGTGCAAAGGAACGGGCACCATATTGTTTTCCAGAAAGATACACGGCATCTGCTCCTGCAGCAATAGCTGCAACCAGCATCTCTTGTGAACCCGCAGGAGCTAAAAGCTCAGGAATCTGTCTTGATGTACAAAGCATGTTATTTTTCTTTGTTTCTTTTTCCCTCATGCCATCTAATGCTCCATAGTATGAGAGGGACGGGCGATACATATTGCTACTGATAACAAAAAAAGGGAGACTCGTAAAGAGATGAGAGCGTATAAGGAGATAAAAGGAAATGATTAGTATTTGAGGTACCGTTTTACTTCCCAGGGGTGAACTTCAAGCTGAAAAGCTTCTGTCTCTGCAGTTGCAACTTTGGTCAGGTACTCAACAATGTGAGTGCCAAGTGCATCATAGATAACCTCATCTGTGCGTAATGCCTCATTTGCTTCCATGAGGCTTGCAGGAAGCATGGTGACTCCATATGCCTCACGTTCTTCTGCACTCAAATGATAGACATTGATGTCTGTTGGCTTTGGAGGCATAATCTTATTTTTGATACCATCCATTCCTGCTGCAATCATTGCTGCAAAGAGCAGATATGGGTTACAGGTTGGATCTGGGTTTCGAAGCTCTGCACGGGTACTGTTTCCTCTTGCCGCAGGAACACGGATCAAGGCAGTTCTGTTCGCTGCACTCCATGATACATAGACTGGAGCTTCGTATCCAGGAACAAGCCGCTTATATGAGTTTATTGTCGGATTGGCAACTCGTGTAATGGCACGTGCGTGCTTAATAAGCCCTCCAATATAATACAATGCAATATCAGAGAGTTGGCGCTCTTTAGTAGGGTCATAGAACACATTTATGTCATCTTTTGAGAGTGAGCCATGGACATGCATACCTGAACCATTGATACCTGCAATTGGCTTTGCCATGAATGTGGCATGCATATCCTGCATAAGTGCAAGGGTCTGTGCTGCAAACTTGAAGGTAACGACCTTGTCTGCAACGCTCAGTGCATCTCCATATTTAAAACCAATCTCATGTTGAGATTCTGCAACCTCATGATGAGATGCTTCTATCTCAAAGCCCATGTCACTAAGGGAGAGCACAAGATTTCGTCGTAGATCTTCTGCTGCATCATTTGGTGCAAGATCAAAGTAACCTCCGTGATCAACAAACTCTGTTGTTGGACGACCATTTTCATCACGCTTGAAGATAAAAAACTCAAGCTCAGGACCAACATTGAATGTGTATCCAAGTTCTGCTGCGGCATCTAGGTTTCGTTTTAAGACATATCTTGGATCTCCATCAAAGGGTTTGTTTTCATATGTATATACATCGCAGATAAAACGAGCAACCCGCTCCACTTTCTCAGAAGATGAATCATCAGGAGATGGAACAGTGGAGGAACGCCAAGGTAAGATCTGATATGTACTTATATCTGGACATAAGATCATATCAGACTCATCAACGCGTGTAAACCCTTCAATAGATGAGCCATCAATCCAGATCCCAGTGGTCAGAGCTTTTTCAGCTTGATAAAAAGGAATGGCAACATTCTTTGGAGTTCCAAGTACATCGGTAAACTGGAGACGGATGAATTTTACATTGTGATTTTTTATTTTTTCAAGAGTATCCTCTATCTCCTTTTTAGAATTTTTAGGAATTGGCATAGTAATGAATTGCCATCAAATAATACATAAATGTTCTTGTGGAGGAAGTGAATTTCCAGCTTTATAGTAAATAATAAATATTGCATCCCTCAAAATGTGTTATCGAATCGAAAATAGATCGACATGCAAGGCAGCCAGCATAGTAAACAGATGATGCATGGTAATGATGCAGATAGGAGGCCTTGTGAAGTATGGATAGTTAGTTATGTGTGGAATAATTGGCGTCATAGATCGGACGCGTGAACGTATGGATGGTGCATCATTACGAGATGCACTATGTGTAATGGATGAACGGGGGTCTGGTGAGGGTTCTGGATATGTAGCATATGGTGCATTTCCTGACTATGCAGATCTGTATGCAATCCATGTATTCTATGATCGAGCACTTTCTAAAAAGGAGCAGGTCGAAGCAGTATTAGAAGCCTATGGCACTGTTGAACATGATGAAGAGATACCAACATATGATGTAGGGAAATTTGATGTCATGCATGTTTCATGGCGCTATTTTTTCAAACCAAATATAGATCTGATGCCCCAGAGCAAGACTCCAGATGACGATATCGTTGCAAAGATCGTGTTTGCGGTAAATACCAGTATTGATGGTGCTCTCATCTACGCTTCTGGTAAGGATATCGCAGTGTTTAAAGCTTCTGGGTGGCCAGGAGATGTTGCTAACTTTTATCGCATCGAAAACTATGAGGGCTATATGTGGCTTGCCCACAACCGTTATCCAACAAATACCCCTGGTTGGTGGGGAGGGGCTCATCCCTTCAATTTCCTGGACTGGAGTGTCGTGCACAATGGGGAAATTACTTCCTATGGGACAAATAAAAGATATATCGAGTCAAATGGATATAAATGCACCATGCTCACAGACACTGAAGTTGTTGCATATCTTACTGACTTTATTGTACGCCAGCATGAATTACCTCTTTCTGCTGCAGCAGCAGTATTTGCTCCTCCATTTTGGGAAGAGATCGAGAGAATGGGTGATCATGAGAGAGAGCTCTATACCGCTCTTCGCGACACCTATGGTTCTGTCATGTTAAATGGACCATTTGCAATTGCAGTTGCATCAAAAAATACATTAATGGCGCTGACAGATCGCATTAAACTTCGTCCATTAATAACTGGTGAACGTGATGGGAAAATGTATGTGGCAAGTGAGGAGGCTGCCATTCGGCGTATAGAGCCAGGTGTTACACGTATCCGCATGCCACATGCTGGTGAGCCTGTTATTGGGAGAGTTGTAGCATGATTATTGGTTCAAATCCACCAAAATTTGCTGTCTTTGTTGACGAAGATCGATGCATACTCTGTCGTCGCTGTGTGAAGGAGTGTGCATATAGTGCACTTCGTATAGATGAACAAAAGCAGCAAATTCAGACACAGGTGAGAGGCTGTGTTTCTTGTCATCGGTGTATCTCCCAATGTCCACGGGATGCTATTACGATTATCGAGCGTCCATGTGATTATCGAAGCCACCCACTGTGGACTACACAGATCCGTGAAAATATCTTTAAGCAGGCACAATCTGGGAAAATTTTACTGGGTGGAATGGGGAATACTCTTGATTTCCCATCTATCTTTGATCGCCTGGTGCTTGATGCGTGTCAGGTAACAAACCCATCTATTGACCCACTCCGTGAGCCGATGGAACTGCGAACCTCTATTGGAAAGAAGCAGAAGCGCCTCTCTTTTAAACCCACCCCGAAGCTAACAACAGATAAAACAAAGGAGGTTTCTCTTTCAGATCTGGATCTGGAATCTACTTTGTCCCCAAATCTCAAACTTGAAACCCCAATGATGATTGGCCACATGAGCTATGGTGCGCTTTCATTGAATGCCCATCAGGCAATGGCACAAGCAGTTGCGAAGGTCGGGACGTTTATGGGTACTGGAGAAGGTGGTCTTCACCCATCTCTCTATCCATATCAAGATCATATGATCGTGCAGGTAGCATCTGGTCGATTTGGAGTGAATGCTGATTATCTAAACCGTGGTGCTGCAATCGAGATCAAGATTGGTCAGGGAGCAAAACCAGGTATTGGTGGGCATCTGCCTGGTGAAAAGGTCTCTGCAAGTGTTTCTGAGACCCGTATGATTCCAGAAGGAAGTGATGCCATCAGCCCAGCACCTCATCATGATATCTATTCAATTGAAGATCTAAAACAGCTCGTACGAAGTCTAAAAGAGGCAACTGAGTGGAAAAAACCAGTGTTTGTGAAGATAGCAGCAGTGCATAATGTAGCTTCAATATCTGCAGGCATTGCCAGAAGTGGAGCAGATGCTGTTGTTATTGACGGATTTAAAGGTGGTACTGGAGCAGCACCATCGGTGTTTCGCGACCACGTTGGTATGCCACTAGAAGCAGCAGTTGCCGCAGTGGACGCAAAATTGCGCAATCAGGGGGTTCGAAACGAGATCTCGATCATTGCATCTGGAGGTATTCGGCAGAGTGCAGATATTACAAAGGTGTTATGTCTCGGTGCTGATGCAGTGTATCTTGGAACATCAGTGCTGGTTGCAATGGGTTGCCGGGTATGCGGTACATGCTATCAGGGTCGATGTAGTTGGGGTCTTGCAACGCAACAGCCTCATTTGGTGCAGCGTTTGAATCCCGAACAGGCGGCCGTGAATGTGGAAAACTTGATGGAAGCCTGGACGCTTGAGATCGCTGAACTGATGGGTGCAGCTGGTATCAATAGTATTGAATCGCTTCGTGGAAACAGAGATAGGTTGCGTGGATATATGCTTGATGAACAACTGCTTTCAGTTTTGGATGTTGTGTCGGTAGGTGCATGATGGTTACCATTGATTGTCAAGATTTGCATTATACGCCGATGAATATGGCTATTCGTGAGGCTGTTGCAAAGGGTGAGAAGGAGATTGTACTTCAAAACATCTGCGGTCAGCGATTTATTGCTGATGGTCTATGTGCAGATTCTGATGTACGAATTATCGTAGAGGGTGTTCCTGGCGGAGATCTTGCAATGTTCATGTCTGGACCGACCGTGATCGTGCATGGGAATGCAGATCATGCTCCTGGCAATACAATGGATAGTGGAACCGTTGTGATTATGGGGAGTTCAGGGGATGCCACTGCACATAGTATGCGTGGAGGTACTGTTTTTATCCGTGATAATATTGGATACCGTGGTGGTATTCATATGAAGCAGTACCAGGATAAACGTCCTGTACTCGTTGTTGGTGGGAGTTCTGGTCCATTTCTTGGAGAATATATGGCAGGTGGTCTTATTATTGTACTTCGCCTAACAGAGGATGAGAATGAACAACAACCATATGGCATGATGGGACTTGGAAGTGGTATTCATGGTGGAAAGATTGTCATTCGTGGTACAGTGAGTGAGTTTGCTCCAGCAATCGGTGCAGTAATGAATCCTGCTACTTCTGTGGATATGGATGATATTGCGCCATTGATAAGAGCGTATTGTGAGTGGTTTGGTGGTGATGCAGATGCTATCTGTAATGATTCATTTACAGTTGTTACACCATTTAGTGCCCGTCCATTTGCAAGTAAGTATGTGTGGGAGTGAGTTTCATGTCTGAATGTTCTACAAGATTACGCGAACAGGTGTGGGATCTCGGTCGTTGCTCTGGATGTGGCGGCTGTGTTGGGATCTGCCCTGCTGATGCATTGTATTTTGATATTGGTGAGATGCACCCGCGTTTTTCAGGGTATTGTAAACAAGAGACAGATGGTGTTTCGTGCAATGCCTGTAATGAGGTGTGTCCCCGGCTTGCTGAGACAGCAGCTCCTGTAGGTTCTGTGTTGCGGGTTGTTGCAGCGAAGCGAGAGGTTCCCATCTCACAGCAGCAGAGTGGCGGTGCTGTAACATATATTTTGGCACAGGCTCTTGACGCTGGGCTTCTTGATGGGGTTATCACGATGTCAGTAGATCGCTTTAGCCAAGCTCCTATTGCTGTTTTGAATACTTCATCTGGTCAATTGATTGAGTCAGCAGGAAGCCGATATAACTGGAATGCGCCGCTTTTATCTGTTTTAAAAGAAGCAAATAGATGGAGATTATCTCGAATCGCAGTTGTTGGAACCCCTTGTATTGTGTCAGCAGCACGAATGATTGCAGAGTCATCTCATGATCTAGTAGTGCCGTATGGGAAGATGATCCGGCTGATTGTTGGTCTGTTCTGTACGGAATCTTTTGATCATATGGCATTTATTCAAACACTTGCAGAAAAAGGAATCTCAACTGGTGATATCACTGGCATGGATGTAAAGGGTGCACTTGTGGTGACACTTCGTGGAGGTGTTCAGCAGAAACTGCCTCTCGCTGAGTTTGAGGAGGCAATTCGCCCTGGATGTCATGTATGTGATGATTTTTCAGCAGGAGATGCAGATATCTCCGCTGGTTCTGTTGGAACTGCCGGTGGATGGACAACCCTCCTCATACGTACAAAGACAGGAGAGCAATTTTTGCAGGATGCGGTATTGGGTAAAGGGTTGCTCATTGAGGAGAATGTGGATATGGAGGTTGTGGGGAAATTCGAAAAGGAAAAGAAAGAACGGTCTTGAGAGTAACCAGGGGACAGCAAATACGATAATGGATAACCTTTGACGGGTATGTAAGTTTTGCGAGCCAGGCGAGCAAAACGAGCATACCCCGAGTGGTTTTACTAAATTTTTTACCAAAAATTTTTTTTGACAAATTTAAAATATAAGATAAAAACACAAAAGAGAAAGCACTAACATGATACACCCATGTTTGAGGCCTGAATAAATGCTTTCTTCGCCCATGAAACCGGCAACAAGTCCAGAACAGATAGACTGTATCAGACAGATATGATACAGCAAACGATTTATTGTCTTAAGTGAGATCTCACCAACTCCAGATAACATCCCAAACGATGATCCAGCACCTGCCTGCTCTGCAATCACTGAGAGAAACTGAGTACTGATGATGATAAGTACTCCAAGAAACACAAAATAAGCAAGATAGACAACAGCAGTATAAAGAAACATCTCTCCAAATCGATCACGTCGAAGGGTGATAGCCATTTTCGTATCTTTCGCTGCGATACGCAAGATCTCAGCAATATTACTATTCATCGTACTTGCAACAGAAACAAGCGTTACTGCTCGTGCCATAAACACCGTGTGAATCCGATCTCCAAACCTGCCAAGAGCCTCACCAAAAGTGGAGCCCCAGGAAATATCCCTCTCCATATACCTGATCTCAGTTTTAAGCACACCAAGGTTACTTCGAGATAAGATACCAATTGATTGGGTAAGAGTAATTCCTACCGCATTCAATCCTGCCATTCTATCAAGAAACTCTGGAATTTTCTCTTCAATAGCATGAAGTTCTTTCTTTCTCTTCTCATAAAAGTAGACGAATGGAACAACTGCAATGAGATATGCAATAGCAACCCTGCTATCAAATGCATGAATCATAGCTTCAGAATAAACAAGTGGAGTATAGAGAAAAACAGGGAATAAACTGATCAAACCAAGGGGAACAGAGAGATATAAAATCCGTGATGGTTGTTCCATAACCCCCCTCAAAGGATCAAAAAGCCAGCCAAAGAGAGATTTTATCTTATCATATCGAGCAAGCTGTGAACGAAACCACATCTCATCCCCTTTCCTCTCGATCCTGACATCTTTATACTCAGGGAGGGCATCCTCCTTCTTCACTCGTATGATCTGACTGTCCTTGATTGCAAGCATATCTATCATGACTAAAAATAATACTGAACCAAGAGGAAGAACAATATAGGCAATCGCTGAAAGCTCAAACACAGCAGAAGCACCCATCATCCCCATAACCACCATAATCACGATCAAAAAAAGAGGACCCGCAATGAAGGTTGTTATGTAAATCTCACCAACCATTCCAAGAAATAGAAGAAACTGCTTTTGCTCAAATACTGCTTCTTCATGGAATCGATCCACCCGATCCTCAAGAAACACCGTTAAGTTTCCACCACCTTCAATAATGGAGAGGAGATCCTGAAGAAATTCCTTACATTTCACAGATGCAGTTGTCAGTGCTCGTTCTCGAACAGCTGTTATCAGATCATCTCCAAATACATCACAATCACGAACAATGTGTCGAAACTCCTGAGCTATATCCCCATACACATCTGTTTGAGCTGAGATCATGCGAAAGATATCCAACATCTCTGCCCCTCCTTTGCGAATCGCATACATAAATGCAACAACATTATGAAGCCCAGCAGTGATCCGAGCTCCTCTTGAATATCGTTCAATATGAGGATAGAAAAGAACAGCTCGATAAAAAATCCATGCCCAAAACGCAGGGAAAAGAAGAAAAAGAACAATACGAAGAAGAATAGTATCGATTTGCACATTAAAAAATGCAAGCATTTCACTGGAAAAAAGTGCTACAAAATATTGGGTAAAAAAACCAAAAAATAATCCAAATAGAGCCCCAATTCCAGATATAAGAAGTGCATATGTGATATACTGAATAAGAGTCTTTCCAAATCGGATCGAAATAAGATTTTGATGCAGTTCATCAAAGCGTGCTGGATTTTTTTGAATCCACCAATGTGTTATTCCTGAAAGGCTCATACTAAAAACATGGAAAGATTATTGATGTTTTTCATGACAAGATTACGGTTTGCATAATAAACATAGATAATTTTAGAAACTGAAAAATATCCATTGATTTTTTGCTTTTGCATCGCAAGTAAAACCTGTTCTCTCTCCCACAGAAGTTTATTCATCTGTTTTGCGGTGAAACCATGAGCTTTTGCGATATGTGGCAGGACATGAGAACGACCAGTATACTTCGCAGAATCAGTCATAGGATCATACTCAAACACAGAGTTTATCAATACATTTCCAGTTGAAGGATCAATGCCCGCAACCTCAACGATCTCATCAACTCTCCTCTCGTTCTTTCCATTGATCTCAACCTGTTTTTGAATGGTGATGATATCAAGTGATTGCAGCATATTACGGGGGACATTAAGAGGAGGGTTTTCCAACCGATAGATAGCAGCATCAACACCACCTGCGTGCATAGTTGAGAAGGTGGTGTGACCAATGTTCATGGCCTGAAAAAGAGTCTGAGCCTCTTCACCTCGAACCTCTCCTACAATAATGTACTCAGGGCGCTGACGAAGTGCAGCTTTGAGCAGCACAAACATGCCAATGCCAGTATCCACGTCACTCACCGTATCCCGAGTAATGCTTGCAATCCAGTTTTCGTGAGAAAGAGCAATCTCTCGTGTATCCTCAATAGTAATGATTTTTTTGAGGGGAGGAATAAACACAGAGACTGCGTTCAAAGAGGTTGTTTTTCCGGATGCAGTCCCGCCAATAAAAAGTAAATTTTTATTATTTTCAACTGCAAGCCAGAAATAAGCAAGTTGGTTTGCCTGAAAAGTCCCAACATTCAGTAGATCAATAGGGGTAAATGGTTCTGCTCTAAACTTTCGTATCGTGAATGAAGTTCCTCTTGCAGTAACTTCTTTTCCAAGGGTGAGCTGAAGACGTGAACCATCTGATAAAGTTGCATCAACGATAGGAGATGCAGATGAGATGTGTTTTCCTGTACGTTGTGCTAGCTTAAAGGCAAGCGAAAGAAGTGCATCTTCTGTAAACGAAATATTTGTCTTAATATTTGTTTCAGTTATATGAAATAAATAGAGGGGGATATCATTCCCATCGCATGAAATATCCTCAATATAAGGATCCTCCATAAGGGGGGTTAGACGACCCCAATGAAGATAATTGCGGGACAGATAATACTCAATCTTAAAAAGGGAGTGCTTTGAAAGAGAGATGCCATACCCTCTGATCAGTTCATATACCTTGTCCATAATGAGCTGCCTTCTATCTTCATCTAACTCTTCATCAGACAGTAAAAGAACGTCACGAAGATCGATATAGAGTCGCTCAAGGAGTTCATGTTCGAATTCAGATAAGCTTGGCTCATATACCAAGTACTCATTAAACATGGTTTTTCTATTGTATGCAATAACAGTTTTTGAACATCCTTCACGTACCCAGTACTCACGTCGAATCTGATAGTGTGTTGGTAATGTCACTTCTGTGAGAGGGCCATGAACATGAACATCATATAATGGAATGTCTTTTATTGTTTTTCCTCTAAAACTGTCAAAAAAAGAAGAAACACCAAAGGGTTTCGGGCTGGTCATATCATGGTGCTCATCAACAAGCATTTCCATGCTATCTTCACCATAATCAGGAGGTGATTGAGCTCCTTCTTGACTGAATAAATTTCCCTCAATACTTTCAGCATCATCATATGGTATGAGATCAATTTCACGCCTTTTTCGAAAAAGTCGCCCAAAAAAACTCTTTATATCAGAAAGGCTAGGGAGCTCAATCTCTATTTCCACTGGATTATCAGGCTTCTGTGATGGTATTGTATCAGGTTCATTGACAGTAGCACTCACGCAGTCCCTCTCAAACTCCTTCAGATCATCATACATCATCTGATATACAACGATCTGTGTATGACAATGTACCTCATTACATGTGAGAACATTTATACATCACGGTGAGAAGTACATGCTGTGAGAATGGAACGGATCGCTTTAGATGGTATCTCAATGCAAGGAGGTATTCCAACAGGGATCCCCTCATTTGATTCCCTTTTATCTAATGGAATTCCTCCGGGATCATTTATCCTTTTGATTGGAGAGAGTGGAGCAGGGTGTGAAGAGTTTGCATATACATCTATAGCAAGCCTTTCCCGCCTGAAAGCACAATCAGAGCCGAAACTCACAACTCGTATTACATTACCACAACGTATATTACATATAACAATAACTCGACGCAAAGAAGATGTCATACAGGATATATCCCGAGGGTTTGCGCGAGATATGAGATCAGAACTACGAAACGTTCATTTTGCAGATCTATCTGATATCTATTTTCATAAAAGCCTCGTTCCGATACAATGGTACTCCAAAAACCATGATACAACTGAGCAGAGAGAGGCAAAAGCAGATACAAAGAGTCAATTAAGTGACAATATCTTGACGGAGCTTTCAAACAGGCTTGATCAAACCCCACATCAGAGTTTGATCGTTTTGAATACATTAACTGAACTTGTAACCCTATTTCCAGCAAAAACAACATGGCCAGAGTTTACTGCATACCTTCGAGGGCTACAACGTGCCCTTAAGATGTGGGGTTCGTGTATGTATCTCATCTTGACCCATGGTATCTTAAACCCATGGCAGGAATGTGAACTCGCAGACATAAGTGATGCAGTTGTTCACTTCAAATGGGAAGTTACGCCAACTGCAAAACGGCAACGGGTGCTTTTTATAGATAAATTCCGCGGAGTGCTTCCTCAGCTGGAAGAAAAGGAACTTGTGAAATTTGCCGTGAGAATAACACCATCTCATGGATTTGAAGTCAGCAATATAAGAGCAGTCATTTAGAGAAAAGTTGTGTATTTACAATAGTTTCATCTGATCTTATCAATTATCTATGGTACTGGTACCAGATGCGACATGCTCCTTCATGACTTACCATACAGGGGCCAACAGGGTGCTTTGGGGTACAGGCAGTTCCATACATTTTGCAGTCATCAGGCTGTGCAATGCCGCGAAGCACACGATCACATACACATGCTGAATGTTTTGGTGTATCACGACATACAACTCCAAATTTTTTCCAGGCATCGTACTGTGCATATGAGTCACGAAGACGAAGCCCTGAATTTTGTATGACTGGAAAACCACGCCAAGTGGCATCGCATGGTTCAAATACCATATCCATAATCTCTTGCGCTTTTTGGTTCCCAGTTGGAAGCACTGCACGTTGATATGCATTGTCCACACGGCACTCACCATGTACTACCTGTCTAGCAAGCATCAAAAGGCCAAGCAAAATATCATCAGCTTCAAACCCAGCAACTGCTTGGGGCACAGGAAAACGTTCATATGGCTTTGTACCAGATATGACAAGCACATGGCCAGGAAGTAAAAATCCATCAAGATTTGCCTCCCCCTGACTCAAAAGCCATTCCATTGCAGGAGGTATGAGACGATGGCAAGATAAAATAGAGAAGTTCTCAGGTGGGTTTGTGAGAAGTGTTGCAGCAACAGTTGGCGCTGTTGTTTCAAATCCACAGGAAACAAAAACAACCTCCTTCTTTTCTTTTTGAGCAAACTCCACTGCTTTATGCACTCCCTGTACAACTCGTACGTCTCCATCTGCCTCGGCTAATGAACGAGAAGAGCCTGGAACACGTAATAAATCACCATATGTTGCAATAATGCACCCATTTTCAAGCAGTTCAATTGCAGCATCAATCTCTCCTTGAGGGGTGATGCATACTGGGCAGCCAGGGCCCATCACGATCCTTAACCTCGGCGGTAACAAGATGCGAATCCCATGACGTGAAATAGATGCTTCATGAGTTCCACACACATGCATAAATGTCATATCTCGATCTACAATTTCTGCCAACCGATCCGCAATTTTATTTCCGGTAACCATGAATCTCAAGTACTATCAAGTATCATCATAAATAAGTAGCTACATGGGCTCTGCAACCCTCGCTGTTACCCTAAACATTCGTAATTTAGACTTTACCACCACCTCTGTACTCTTCATATTGTGAATCTTTCAATTTTATCTACTATTAACTCCACTCAGTACTTTTAGCTGCGGAATATTATGCACGCATGCCAGAAAGGGACGCTCTGGATCTGTTTCGAAAGACATTGAACATCGAACTGCAACAAGATTCATTAACAAGCATTGGAGTAGCCGTCGCTCAGCCATATTTGCCAAATCTGTGGACTGAGGTGGCAGATACGGAAGAACTCCTGCAACCTGCAACAAATGAA
>JAITWW010000135.1 GCA_031285085.1 Candidatus Methanofilum arcanum | reverse complement strand
AACGGACACGAATGTGTTTATATCTATGGGTATCTGTACCAAGCCGCGTTCTCCATCTGCAATTCGAACCTTTACAGCGGGATGTTCATTGATGACTCGACAAATGGCGTCTCGCAGTTTTTCTGTGTCTGTATTCGCCGACAACGAAACCATGAAGGGTATATTATAGCGTACCGATGCTGGGCTTTTCAAACAATCGATGTAAACTCCCATTTGATTCGGTGAAAGTGGATACTCTGCTTGCTTTTCTCTTTGCTGCTTCACCTCTGTTTTGCAAGAAAGAAGATGAGAGATAATCGCGTTTTCAATACCAAGCAACGTGGGGTTTTTCAGAATCTCACGCACAGCAAGGGAAACTCCGAATTTTCCATCAATACCAGCAGCAAGCTTTATGCAGGACAACGAAGTAAGCCCGGCCCGTAGCAAATCAGTGGTGAGTGAAAACTCCTCATGCCCTACTATTTTCGCTACAGCTTCAAAGAGTTCCAGCTCTAAGTCATTGAATGATTTTGCCACTCCTTCTTCTTTTACGGAAAAAACAGGTTTTGGTAATTTGGCACGATCTACCTTGCCATTGGGGTTGAGCGGTATAGCATCTATCTGCATGGTCGCCGCTGGGACCATATATGGGGGGAGTTCTTCCTCTATGAAGCAGCTCAGTTCCTCCACGTCAACCAGGGATTTACCAACAATATATGCAACTGCACACTTTCCTCCTCCTGGTGCATCCGCTGCCACAACAGTCGCATCCTTGACAGCATGAAAGGCACGTATGCGCTCTTCTATCTCAGTCAGTTCCACACGAAAACCACGAATTTTCACCTGAAAATCGCTACGTCCAACAAAGTCGAGATTACCGTCCGGCAAAAATCGTACCACGTCTCCTGTGCGGTACATGATCGAGTACTCCGGGTCATCAGTGAATGGATTTGGTACGAATTTTTCAGCTGTAAGCTCTGGCCTACCCAAATAGCCTTTTGCAACTTGCCTTCCAGCAATGCACAGTTCACCTGGCACCCCCACTGGTGCGAGCCGATTTTGCTTGTCCACCACATACAATGAGGTATTGTTGAGGGCACGGCCAATGGGTACGCGGTCATACAGATTATCTATAGGGAATGCAGTTGAAAGCACCGTACACTCGGAGGGGCCATATACATTGTAAAGGGTGTAGCTCTTTGGTGAGGCAATAGGTACCAGTGACTCCCCACCTATGGAAAGGGAGCGTAAGCCCTGAATCTTCATACTTTCAGCAAATTGTCTTCCAAGCTGTGTTGTAAGAAAGGCCACACTGATCTTGTTTTTGCTGAAATAATCACATAGACCTGGCAAATCAAGCCGCATCTCCTCAGGGATGATATGCACACAAGCACCCGAAATAAGCGCTGGATATGTATCCATCATATTAGCATCAAAGCCGAAACTGGCGTATGCAGGAGTATTGTCGTGTTCGGTTAGATTGTGATAACGGCAGTACCATGTGCAGAAGTTTGTAAGATTGCCATGGGTCAGCATGACGCCCTTTGGTTTGCCTGTTGTTCCAGAAGTGTACAGCAGGATCATCGTGTCCTGTGGGTTAGGGCCTAAAGGAACATTCCCATCTGGCAGTGTGGCAATATCTGCACTCAGCAGGAAATCCCCACTATACCCTGGAATGCAGCCTTTTAGTTCCTCATCACAAATAACGATGGATGCACCAGCGTCTTTGAGCATAAATTCCAAACGTTCGGTAGGATAGCTTGGATCAAGCGGTACATACATTCCACCTGATTTCATCACAGCGAGTGCAGAAACAGGCATCATTTCACTTCGTTTAACCAATATACCAACTGCGCTACCTTGTGTGACACCCTTATTTTTTAGATACGCAAAGATCCTGTTCGTAACATTGTCCAGCTCAATGTACGTAAGTACCCTTGCACCACATACAACAGCGCTGTTGTTTGGAGTTTTTTTCACTTGCTCGAAAAATAAGTCCACCAGTGTTTTGCCAAGGTTTTCATCACTCTGCTCTCCTGCGAAATCTCCCAGCAGTTGCATGCGTTGTGTCTGTGGCAACTCGGCTATCTCGCACAAAGACTCCTGACCATCTCCTTTCGTGAGCCTGGAAAGGATGGTGACGAGCTGCTCCATCATGTTTGAGATAATTTCATCCTGATACAATTCGCGGGAATAAGACAGCACTATGCGCAACTTGCTTCCCTCCCGCAAGAATTCCAACATGAGATCAATAGCCAACGCTTGATGCTTAATTGGTAGTATACGAAGTGTTAATCCCTGTACCACAGGTAGTGGCGTTTCAGTAAGATAATTGACAACTATATCAAACACAGGCGAGCGGGAGGCGTTTCTGTCTGGTGCAAGCATAGGCACGATTTTTTCAAATGGATAGGTTCGATGTTTTTTTACTTGATTCAATAATTCTGAAGTCATCCTCAGATAATCATCCGCTAACATGAGGCCGGGGGTTTTGATGCGCATTGGAAGGATATTGACAAACATGCCAACCATTCTGGCGGTATTGGAAGGTGAGCGAGTGCTCATAGCCGCACCCAGCGTAATATCCTCACTACCACAGTATTTGGCAAGCGCAAGGCCTATCGCAGAAAACAAAAGATTGTACGTTGTAATACCAAATTTTCGTGCAGCCTCATCAATTGGCGCTATGTCTATTGTGCATTCACAGTCCACATCTGCGAATGGGAGCGTATCAGGGCGTCGAGGCAATGTGGGCATTTCATTCTCTGGCACTCCATCCGCAAACATTTGTGAGAAAAATTCCCTGCCTTCCTCACTATCAAAATGTTTTGATTGCCAAACAGCATAATCTGGGTAATCAAATTCTACCGGTGGTAGTTCTTCACCATTATACAATCGAAACAGTTCATCCACTACTATACCTGCACTCATCCAGTCCACAATAATATGGTGCATGGCTACATGGAGCACAGAAACATCTCTTTCGGTCTGGTACAGCGTAAAACGGAACAATGGAGCGGTGCCTATATCGTAAGGCACATTAGATTTTCGAATCAACTCTTCCACTTCGCTGTGCGTGCAGGACTTTTTTTGTAGAGAAAACGAAGCTTCTGTTGCTATCCGGTGAATGAAATCGCCATTTTCAGTAGGATAATATGAGCGAAACGCCGTATGTCGACTGACGAGCACTCCAAGCGCTTGTTCTAATCGGGAGGTGTCCAGCGTTCCTATGATTTCCAATGCCATATTGAAATTGTATGCGCTGGATTCAGGATCCATACTTTGTTCCACAGCCATTTGCCGTTCAGCGAATGTGAGTGGCCAATTTTCACACAAAGGTGCTTTTTCAAGGATAACAGCATCACGAGATAGCACCGCCGATGCACGTGGAGTGTGATGTATGTGTTTATCAGGCATCTTTTGATACTTGTTCTCCCCTGATTCATTGCTCATATAACTTCATCCTATACCATAATTGTATAAAATGATATTGTATAATATACTTGTGTTACAGCAGTGGTATGATGTATCAGATTACCTCTAAAATCAAAATTTCTACCTGTTCAACCCCTCACTTATCTCGATGTCTACTGTGTTGCATAACTCGTATTTTGTCCAAAAAAAGAGCAGATGTTTTATTGTGATTTTTCAATTTTCCTACTAGAATCTAAAAATCCGTTTCAAGTATCCCAGTTGTCGGGGAAGATGAGGTATGTTCTCTCTTTGTGCAGAGCCAGGTAAAACAAGGAGGCATGGATGGACTCATTTTTCCGTCAACAATAGCAAAATGGATGCCGTGGTACTCTTTACATAAGATGTCCAATGTAAATTAAACTCACTGGGCTGTCTCAAGAGAGGCAAGAGTTCAATTTCATCACATTTTTATAACATCATCCATATATTTATGATAATCGGATACGTTTACACCGAACATGACCAGGCTATGGCAATCCGATTTGTTGATGGTAATGAGAATAATGGAGATATAAGCAATGAATAAAGGTTTATTGAGACTTTTCTCTCTACTCGTACTTTGTGCGATGCTGGGCGGATATGTTACGTGTGCAGATGAAGAAATGCCAGAGATCATTTATATTGATTTAGGAATTATACCGCCGAATATGAATGTTCATTCATATCTTGTTGAAGTAGATGATGGGTATATCATATTCGATGCAGGGTATGATCTCAATGTCATGGAGAAGGCATTGCTTGAAAAAGAGATCTCCCCGCTTGATATACAGTATGTGCTCTTGACACATTCTGATTATGATCATGTGGCATCATTGCCTTTGTTTGCCAATGCACAGATTTTCATGTCTGAAGATGAAATGCAGATGGTTAACGGGACAACAAAACGTACCGTCGAAGGAATTGGACTTAGTTTAAATTTGTTACCCGATGATGTAAACCTGGACGAGATATCTTTGCTTCATAACGGACAGTTGCTAGAGTTTGGAGAACATATTATTGAATGTATCAAAGTTCCGGGTCATACTCCTGGATCAATGGCATATGTGCTTGATGATAAATATTTATTTACTGGAGATGCATTTGCAGTAGAAAATGATACGATGGCCATTCATCCATATACAAGTGACATAAAAGCTGCTGTCAATTCGATAACAAAACTTCGTGATCTGAAAAATGAAAGTGAGCTTGTGCTTACGGCACACTATAGATCCTACAGTCCTAAGGATTTAAAATACGATGCAATGATTAAATTGCAAAAGTGAAACTGTCAAACCAACTCCATGTACATTGGACAGTTTTTCTCTTTTTGTATCTCCTTTTTTGTCAAATTTGCTGTGTTCCATAACTCTTAGACTCGTCCAAAAGAATAGACCTCTTGTGACTTTCAGGAGAGACTTTTATAAAAACATATTTAAATAAAATATAGATGTTGAAATATCAGTCTTGATCGAGTTCACTACCCTAAATTCTGATCGATATAACGACACAAAACCTGGCGAAATTCTTGATAATCTCCATATGAGTCGCGTTCTTGAAATTTGTTACGTAGATTTTGAAGATCTTCCTGAAATAGAGTATCCAAAAACTCTGGTGGTAGTGTTTGCAGCAACAGAGTTTTACGACTTAAAGTAAGAGGAGGAGCATTGAGATTCAATATGTCAATCATATAGCCAGCTCCTCTGTCGTGCTTATTTCTTGGATGAATCTCACCTTCAAGAGTATACAAAAATCGCTCTTCACAACCTGCATCAAGAGGAGAGATACAAAGCCTCTCATTAAATTTATCGTCCTTAAAGTGCCCACAATGTCTAATACAACCTTTACTAGGGTATTTAATGCAGGAACTGTAAAGATTGTTGTACATTACGCTACGATCTGGATACCTTGACTGTGGCCTGAAATGTTCAATATGGCTATTATCAGATGTGATTTTCCTACCGCAATAGCAACATAATTCACCCTGTTCTTCAAGGAGGGCATCATGAAGCCTGTCTTTTATCTCTCTATTTTTTTGGTTACTGAGATCTGCATAAGATGGTTTTCTGGTATGCGCTTTCATTCGTTTTTTCCAGGTACGGAAGAACTCAGGTTCCTGTTTCTTGAAAATTCGAATCATCGTCCAAGAATCTCTTTGCGCTTCATAAGTGCCCGCGCAGTTGCAATCTCCATGATGGCTGGAGCCTCTTTTGAGAGTTCTTTGAGGTACTCGCGTGCCTCATCAAGTGAATTTCGTTCGATAGCGAGGAAGAGCTTCGATAGCGAGTCCTTTATTTTTTGTGGGCGCGACGCAGCGTCCATAATATCTTCCAAAATGCGATCAGAGTTCAGTCCGTAACTCGCCTCCGGATTCTCTGCGGTTTCACCACTGATGAGAATGATTTCGTCTGGAGAAAGCTCGCTCAATATTTGTGGCGAATGGGTCGTTGCAATAAATTGCATTGCAGGGAAGGCTTTTTTCAATCCATTTGGAAGCTGTCGCTCCCACTTTGGATGAAGGTGGAGGTCAAGTTCATCAATCAGCACGACCCCAGGAGTTTGCTGCAGCACTTTTTCTCCGAGATGTGGATTGAGAATACAAGCACGTCGTGCGATATCTGCTACAAGAGCTACCATAACACGCTCTCCGTCACTGAGGTTGTCAAACAATGCCGTAAACACCTCTCCATCGGATCTATTCCATTCCATCAAAAGGCTCCTTTGCTTTATGTCATACCGGAGCCCTTTCGCCTCTTTGATAGTCATGGAGATTGCCTGGTTGACGAGTGCCAACTCATCATTCACATTCTCTGTATTATTCGGTGAACACCCCGTTTCCACGAATGTTTGAAGTCTTTCCATTGTTTGCACAATGACCCAATCTTTCAGCGCGTCAGTCCCTCGAGCTGCATCTTTCCAATCAATGTACGCGTCCATCCTGGACGATTTTTCCTGCATTATTTGAACTTCATTTATTGGCTTTCCAGTATCTATCCAACTACGAACAGCGTCATAATAAACGAAGACAGGGAAAATTTCATCCTTATTCAGCACGTTCTGTCCATAAAGTAATGTTTTGTACTCTCCTTCAACTGAAGGTATCTGGATGTCATTCAATTTTGTAATGCTGCTCTGAAAAGACGTGTCATTGATGTTTTGTTTTCCTTGCACTTCTATGGAGACAGGGTACTGTCTTTCAAATCTATAACGACCCTCGTGTATTTGTACCTCGATTCTGGGATTTTTTAATTCAGGCACTATCCCTGAGGAATAAAATATCAGATAATCACGAGTAGCTTTTAATAATGATGATTTTCCACTTCCATTAATCCCGGCAATGATATTGAAAGTACTGTTGAATGGAACGAGTATATCTCGAAAACAAGCATAATTGATAAGACGTATTGACTCAAGCTTCACCAAAAACTCCTCCTTTTTTCATTAATTACATTAGATAGTTGTATTAAACTATTCCTTCTATCGAACACCCGAATGGAAAACAACCAGGGAGCTTCAAATACGAAAATGAACAAAGATGCAAAAATATATTGAAGAAGAATGTGCAAAAAGACTGGAGGAACATGGGGTTACAATCTGCGATGACGGTCAATTGCACAGGAAAATTGCATTCAGTGTTGAAAAGGGCGAACATATTGCAGAAGAAAAAATTCAAGCCGCTGCGGAGATGCTGGAAATAGAACCATTTGATGCGTCCGATTATGAAATACCTGAAGAAACCGTCAGCATTTCAGCAGATGGCATCAGTGTGAAAAGACAAACTAAGTGGAGACCACGCAGCAAACAGGAGAAGGAACAACACAAGCGAGTAAACAATACAGTAGTTCACGTTGAAAAAGATGGAAGATACTTTGTTCTTCATTCAGGAACAGTCCTTGGGGCATTTAAGCAGCTTGCTTCATTCCTGCTTCGTAACAAATTTCTGGAAAAACAGCTTGCCTTTTTTGTTGATGGAGCACGCGATCTCAATAGCATGATTCACAATATGTTTCGCGGATTGAATATCAAAATCATACTCGACTGGTATCACCTTGAGAAAAAATGCCTCGAACAACTCAGTATGGCACTAAAAGGGAGAAAAATTCGAA
>JAITWW010000130.1 GCA_031285085.1 Candidatus Methanofilum arcanum | reverse complement strand
CCCTTTGGTTCACATTCCTCATCCTCACATACTACACCAAATCCATAACCAAAGGGCGGCGAATATTTGGGAGAGTATGTAGGGTAAGGTAATTGTCATGATGGCTCCTTTGTAATTGTGTCTATCCCCTTAGAACTAATAAAATTACATAAAACTCATTTTATTTCGGAAATTTGCACCCCTGGGGGCGCAAATCAATTTATTGGATTTTTATCATCTTTTCAAGTTTATTTTTTTCAAGATGTTCAACAAAAATTGATTCACTGGACAGTTTCAGCGTTATAATCGCTCTTTTTGCACTTCCATAATTAAGAATAGCTTTGTCTCAAATTTTAGATCTCGAATGGAATTTATATTTGAATATCCCATATATTTGTATGAAACATTCCTCCACCGATATTGACTCACTTCTTTCCCTTATCAAAAATCAGGAAGCAAGGAAGAAAAATCTGGAAAAAAAACAAAGAACAGGCACAAACTATTCTTGATCTTCAATCCCATCTCACAGATCTTTAGCTGGAGAGCACTGAGCTTAAGGCTCGCCTTGACTCCCATAATAGTAATAGCAGCTTTCTCCCTTCCCGTGATATTGTTTCCCCTCAAAAAACATCTAATCCTCAAAAAAAGAGCAGTGTAAAGGCAGATAGTCAAAAAAACGTGAAGGAGTAACCTGGCCCCCTCATTCCTCCTCCCGTTCTACTAAAAACAAGAATGTAGAGATCTATCTCCCAAGAATCATCTCAAACAAAATGACGATATCTGCATAATCTAACTTTCCATTTCTATTAAAATCAAGCAAAAGGCCACGTTCATCCTCGACGAGCCACGCCATATTCTCAAACAGTACGACAATATCTGCATAATCAAGGCGTCCATTATTATTCAGATCCTCGTACAACCCATCTCCATCGAGATCACGCATCGGCAACTCAAATGTTGGACGCAGATCAGCAGGTGTCTCGATATATGAGTCAAAGTGGAAATCAATTCCTTTATCACCAGAACCAAACACAACCCGTGTCATGATCTCTGACAAGAGACTGTCAACACTGAGAATCTGTGATGACGTATATGTCTCAGCATGTCCCTGGGTTCCAGTGCCACCCTCTACGGAACCCATATTGCTAAAGATGCAACCAGAACCGGTTCCGCCTCCACCCTCTGACACGCTATCTCGCTCAGCACGAATCAGTTCCATGATAATAATACCACCAGATGCCTCTCCCTGATCATATGTCACGAGGCGGGTTGTATCAATACCTTCATCAAGATCAAGCCTACGAATCTCATGAAACGATCCTGCTCCAACCATCGCTCCTGCAGTATAGGTGAGCTGATTTAATACAGGCAAAGCAGCATTTTCTGAAGAAACATCATACACCGTTACCTGTTCTATCACGGCTCCTTGTGATGAAAGCTCTTGATATGTGTGGTACCCATCTCCCATCTGGTATGATTGTCTTAACTCCCCAAGATTACCTACTATCACCAGATTTTCATGAACCCTTGTCATGTCAGTCATGCTATCAACTGCAAACGATGAGGACGTTGAAACTCGTGCATTTGTGGTTTCTTCTCCATCAGGTGGTGAAACAGCGAGCTCGAATGAGAGATCATCTGGACGCACATGACCTTCTGAGTGATATGTGATTGCATCACCAGTTGCAATAGAACTCGACACGGTGCCACGTGCATATGCCACCGGTGCTGTGGTATCAGCCGTGATTGCATAGGGTGGACCAAATACACAGAAAGGATTTGTCTCATTTGAGATAAGCGACTGCGATCGGTACCCGATCAACTCTGATGCCATCATATGCCCACGTCCTTGTGAATCATATGTGAGAATCGTTGTCGTATCAAAATTCCCACCTTGATAGAGTGTACTTTTCACTTCTTCCAGATCCCCTCCATTTGACATCTGGTCTGCACGGTACAATACACCATTATTTGAATTCCCTGAGTTTAGGATCTGTTTTTCAATGACAGGTCCTACGGTATCTATGACTGAATCTATCCGAACCGTTACAGCAGAAACACTAGGCATACTCATAGATAGCATCGGTACGACACAGAGTATGCAAACCACACATGCTATACAAGAGAGGTGCTGCACAAGTACTACCTCACAGACTCCACTCCTGTTTAGGAAAACAAGGGAAGTGGGCTTATGCCATTCTCACTTACCACTGTTCCAGTAAATCTCCCTGTTTGTAGTGCTGAAAGCACATTAGCAGGATCTCTTCCATCCAGCACCACAAGTGGTATCTTGCAGCGTTCAATCATCTTTACTGCGACCAAGTCCATGACATTATTTGAACCTGCACACATAGATCCCTGCTGCACGATCTCAAGAAGATTTGCTGCTGTCATGGTATCATAGCGTTTTGCTGTCTTGGCATATGCTGGGTTATTTGGATCTGCAGAATAAATGCCATCAACAGATGTTGCATTCACCAGAAGTGAAGCGCCAACACGCTCAGCCAGAACTGCCGATACTGCATCTGTTGTCTGCCCTGGCACAACACCTCCCATCACCACAACGCGACCAAAGAACCCATAGGACAATGCTTCATGATAAGTTACTGGCACAAGTGGATATGCAACATCTCCAAGTGCAGAGATAAGAAGCGCGGCATTAATGCGAGTAACTGCAATACCAATCTCGTCTGCAGTCGCTTCATCAGTTCCAACCGCACGAGAAACACTGATATACTCTCGTGCGATCTTTCCTCCTCCAACAACGATGTACACCTGAGCCTTTGTAGCAATCTCTGAAATAACTGGCACATATGTCAAAATTGCATGTGCATGAAGTGATGGCAATAGAATGGAACCCCCAAGGGCTATAACAACTTTTGGCCTGTTTTCTAATTGATTCATTTCTGACCCCATGATAGAGATTTATTGTCATATTTGTATTCTGCAAGAGGAGCTCTATCTTTCACAAACTTTGATGGCAATATGAAAAGCACTTCTGATATGGGTACACGTCGTGCACACCAAGCAATGATGCATGCACTTTCACAAGCGAATATTTTACATATCTGTCCCATTATCGAAAAATACTCATAATCGTTCGAGTATGCAAAACAAAGTTCCTGTGTACGAAACGTTTTTTTGAATATGCCTCTTTATGAAACAAGTATGCTAAATGTGTTTTGCAGAACAGATGGAGTTTATCAATCAAAAACAGTCATATTTATCATGTATTTGTACAAATGTACTCATACACCACTGAGCGATCTGGTGTGCGGTAATAGTCTAGTGGCAGGACAGGGGCTTCCCAAGCCTCTAGCCCGGGTTCGAGCCCCGGTTACCGCATCTTTTTACAACAATATCCTTCTCTTTTACAAAATCTCTCTTTTTTATTCCTTTTTTTCAAGTATCATATCGCAAAGGCCCAGACGGTATGCATGAGTGAACATCTCAATTACTGGAGCATTTCCATCTTTTTTCATCTTGTATTCTGTTTCATCAAGAAAGGCTTTCTTTATATTCATGTGCTGGAAAAGCTCATGCGCTGTGTGAACTGCCAGCATTGGATCAATGAGTCCCCATTGTACCTGATCGAGAAGATGTGCATATAATGACGTGTATACTACAAGATGTTCCTCGCTTTTCATATGATATAATCTATGTTCAAACTCTGTTTGAGATGAGATATGCTCACGACATAACTCAAAGAGTACCTCTGCTGTCACCCCAAATCTTCCCATGCGTTCAAGAATGCTGAACTGCCACTCTGGTGAGAGAGAGGTTTCTAAGTACAATGCTTTTTTTGTTGCTGCAATGACTGATTTTCCAATCAATTCTCCAAGTTTAAAGTGCTTTCCAGCCTCCGTGAGATGAACTGGTGATTCGAGATCTGAAACGATAATTACCCCATCAGTACAAGACCCTGTTGCAAGCCCAGGAGAGGAGCAGCTCGATGCCATGAGCTCCTGAAGTGCAGCAACTTTTGCTTCTGTACATGTTATCAGCGAGCGAACAAGGGCAGCATCTGTGAGATGAGCACTAATAAACAAAAAAGTATTGATGGTTCCAGGAACAAAACCACATTGTACGTATTCCCCTTCTGTTTCATGCCAATGAGCAGCCTCTCCAACTCTTCCCCCATTTATCTGGATACCACCAGTAACCATGGCTGTCACCGTGGTATCTGCATATGTTTCAGAACAGATGGCAACATTATCCATATGAGCTGCTGTTCCAAGCCCTGAAGATAAAGCAGGATCAAGTCCGAGATCAGTGGCAAGAAGAGCCATATGTTCGGCATATGTTTTCGCTCTCAGGGGTGGAATCTTTTTTTTTCCAGCATGAAAATCAGAGTTAAATACACTCAAGAGATCTGTTCTCACCCCTCCATTCAGTGGAGATGTACTTAATACCTTCCGTTTTCCACGAAAATATGAAATAATGGTATATTTTTCTCTTTCTATCCTATCTCCATTTGCAAACTGATACAAGATCATGTGTTCGTGTACTATCACTCTTGTGATGCGTATATAAATGCATAGAGATCTTTTGCAGCCTCTGCTAACCGTGGACCTGGACGTGAAAGTTCATCTGAACTCATGTAGAATATATCTCTGTTTTGAACCGCGGTAATATCACTCCATCCAGCTCGGCTTGCAATCTCTTCCTCAGAATGTTGGCCTTCTCCATAGTACATCGTGATTGTTATGATATAATCAGGATTTCGAGCGAGAACTTGTTCTTGTGAGATCTTAGCCCATCCACTCACTTCATGGAAAATATTTGTCACTCCCATCATCTCTGCGAGCTCATCCATGAATGTATCTTTCCCTGCCGCCCAAAGTCCCCATTCAAGTGGAGAGATTTCAAAATAGATGGTTTTTCCTCTTGCTATGTTTTCTTCTGCTTGTTCTGAGATATCCTGAAATGTCTTTTGCATCTTCTGCACAACCTCAGCAGCTTGCTTTTCTTTTCCAATTGCAGAACCAATGAGCTCTATTGATGCATATGTTTCTTCAATAGTGTGTGCATCAGTTACGATAACGGTAAATCCAAGATCTTCAAGGGTGGCAACCTGCTCTGCTGATTGAGCCATCAAGCTCATAAAAACAACATCTGGAGAAAGAGATATTATTTGTTCGATATTTGTATTTTCTCCAGAATTCACTGCTGGTATTGTGAATACTTCTTCAGGATAATCACAATATTTTCCTCTCCCAACAATGGTATCCCCTGCATCAAGAGCGTACAGAATTTCACATGTTGCCGCGGTAAGGCACACCGTACGCATTGATGATATGTCAAGGGAGTTTGTACCAGCTGCATCTATAGCATCTATATTCATATTATCAGCGCAGGTACCTGTGGATATACCTGTGGATATTGTCAAACAAATCGCCAAAAAGACGATGAGGTGTCTTATTATGTTCATCTCTATACCTTTATGTAAAAAAAATTTGAATGTAATAAAATATAAATTGAACGAATGCCTGCTCAGCGAGAGAATAAAAAGAGGGGACGGTCATGTTCATATCTGCGAATGCACAACAAATACATATAACACATGGCATTACTTGTCGAAATCGGCATAATCATACTTCTTATCTTGGTAAATGGCTTTCTTGCAATGGCAGAATTTGCTATTGTATCCTCAAAAAAATCACGTATTATTCAGCATAAAAAGACAGACTCAAGGGGTGTTCAGGCAGCGCTTGCTCTCTGTGATGATCCAAATAGTTTTTTGTCTGCGATCCAGATTGGAATCACCCTTATTGGTATTTTAGCTGGTGCTTATGGTGGCGCATCCATCGCTGCAACAATTTCTCCATGGCTTGCAGAAATATTTCCTCCCTTTGAACCTGTGAGCAACACATTGAGTCTCCTTCTTATTGTTGCAATTATTACTTACTTTACCATTATTTTAGGAGAACTTGTACCAAAGCGCCTTGGTATGATAGCTCCTGAACGTATTGCAATTGCTGTTTCATATCCAGTTCTCATTTTTGCAAAGCTCACACGCCCTATTACAGAGATAATCTCTGTATCAACAGATTTTGTGCTCTCTCTTCTCCGCGTAAATGGAAGAAATGACAGCGCAATAACAGAAGAGGAGATATCATATCTTATGGAAGAAGGGGTATCTGCGGGTATTTTTGAAAAAAGTGAGAAGCAGATGATTGATAAGGTCTTTGACTTCACAGATCGAACGATTGGTTCTATCATGCAACCTCGTCCGGATATTGTTGGATTGAATCTTGATGACTCCATTGATGAGATCATTAAACGGATTGAGGAAACTTCTTATTCACGATACCCAGTGTATCAAACAGATCTTGATACTACTGTTGGCATCCTTGAAGTTCGCGATCTTATCTCCTCAGCCAGGATCACAAAAGGGTTACTCATGGAAAAGATCCGAAAACCGCTTTTTGTTCCAAATACGATAACATCACGCGCTCTTCTTGAGATGTTTAAACAGGAAAGAGCTTCCATCGCATTGATTATCGAAGAATATGGAACGATCTGTGGGTTGATTACCGTTCATGATCTCACTGAAGAGATCTTTGGAACAATGCCCAAAGAAAACGAGACGGATCCTGATATCGTTGCACGAAATGCTAATTCTTGGCTTATCTCTGCAACTCTTCCCCTGCATGAGCTCGATGAAGCACTTGATATCCAACTCGATCAGGATACTGAACATAAGGAGTATCGTACTGTCTCTGGATTTATTCTTGCAGCCCTTGGAAGCCTTCCAAAAACTGGTGATACTCTTAAGACACCAAAGTATCACATCGAAATTGTAGATATGGATGATCATCGTATTGATAAGATCATTCTGACAAGACGCGAAGATCTTGTAGATAAGAAAACATAGTCTCTTTTTTGATGACCGTTGTCATCCTGACAATGCTCCTTTCTTCTCTGTTTTTGCCACGTGCCGAAATTATTATATCCTTGGTTATCTCTATTCACTTTTGTTGTATCACGCAAAAGGGAGGGAGAAAGACGAGTACGATATCTAAGATAGCTACAGAGCTTAAATTAAAGATGGAACCAGTTGCAATTATGTTTACTGACAAAAAGCCAGAAAAAGCACTCCAATTCAAAGAAGGAAGTTGGGGCTGTGTCGGTGCTATGTTGGTAGCAGCTGGAAAAGGAAAGACTGCTGTGTTTGACAGACAGAGCTTTGGTTGCCTTGGTGGAGGAGTTGGCCTTGGATTTGGAGATACCTTCCAAGATTTTCCAATAGAGTGCCTTTTATCAAAAGGAGATGAAGCGGTAACACAGCTTGGAAGAGAGGGTGATTTTTCTCTTGGCATGGGAGAACGTTTTTTTGCAACTCCTAAACTGGCACAGAGATGGAGAGAAAATCTTCCATATGGAGATATTGAAAGCTATGTTGTATGTAGACCACTGCGGGAAGCCAGTGACCTCAAAAAAACGGATCTCATCTGCTTTTTTGTGAACCCAGATCAGCTCTCTGCCCTTATTACACTGACTGGGTTTCAGAGAGGAACACGCATGAATGTCATTGTCCCATTCGGTGCTGCTTGTCAATCAATTCTTTTCGCATATCAGGAGGCAAAAAAAGAACTCCCTCAGGCAGTACTTGGCTTTTTTGATATTTCACAGAGACCTCGCCTTGAAAAGGACTTGCTCAGTTTTACGGTTCCATATGCATTATATCAAGAAATGGAAGAGAGTGTTTCGGAGAGTTTTTTCAGAACCGATGCATGGGAAAAGGTCGCAGCGCGCCTTTGAGACGATTATATGAGGTTTGACACTCATCACCTTTCAATTTAAATATTATTATATTTATTTTATCAATCTCTCTCTCATAACTGTTCTATGGATGAAGAACTGCGTACATCACTATCATTATATTGTTAGGTTCCTAACTATTTTGGTGCATCGTGATCATCCAAAACGAGTCGTCCATGAGATAAAACGACTATGTAATCTCATGAGAAGAGAACATGCTCTTTTTTCCATGGCAGAGGGGACCGGCTCTATCTCACACAGGCATGTTACTATAATGCATGGCTGGATCATAGCATATCTCTATCACAATCATGACCATGATATCTTTCAAAGAGATATCGAGACCATATTTTCTATTCGAAGGTCTACGGCTACTGATATTTTACAAAGGATGGAAAAAAGTGATCTTATTACTCGTGAACAAGTCACCTATGATAAACGGCTGAAAAAAATAATGCTCACACAAAAATCAATAGAAATACATGATACATTTGCAAAAAAATGTGATCTTCTTGAAACAAAGCTCACAAAGGGAATTGAACAAGATGAATTAGATGCTTTTTTTTCAATTATTGAAAAGATGGAGCAAAATATCGAAAAGAGCGATTCTGTAGTTACATCTCAAGAGGAGGTGTCAGGATTATCATGACGATTGAAATTCCAGGTTCTGACATGATACGAAAACTTGCAAGCTACATTAAAGAGTATACATTATACACCTTTCTTGCTCCTTTCTTTATGGTACTGGAGGTTGTCGTAGAGGTTTTGATGCCGCTTATGATGGTTAGACTCATAGACGCTGGTATCGAGGCTGGAGATATGGATGTCATCTTAGAGATTGGTCTCATCCTTATTATTTTAGCAGTTCTCTCCTTAATTTTTGGAGCTCTCTCCGGTGTCTATGCCGCAAAAGCATCAGCAGGATATGCAAAAAACCTCAGACATGCCATCTTTTATCATGTACAAAACTTTTCCTTTGAAAACATTGACACATTTTCAACACCAAGCATAGTTACAAGGCTCACAACCGATGTCACAAATGTTCAAAATGCATTTCAGATGGTGATTAGAATCGCAGTTCGAAGTCCCATCATGATTATTTTGTCCCTGTGTATGGTTTATATGATAAATCATACTATGTTTTATATTTTCCTTGGGATTGTTCCTGTTTTAGGCCTTGGTCTCTTTCTTATCATCAACAAAGCCCATCCTATCTTTGTCAGAATTTTTCAAGAATATGATAACCTAAATCGAGTTGTACAGGAGAATCTACGGGGAATTCGGGTTGTGAAATCATATGTACGAGAGGAGTATGAAGAAGAAAAATTTGAGCGAGTATCGACAGAGATCTTTCATGCGTCATCAGCAGCAGAAAAACTGCTTGCCTTTCTGGGTCCTCTTATGCAGTTTTGTATCTACGCTTGTATCCTCCTGATATCATGGTTTGCAGCACATATGATAGTTGCTGAGACGATGACAACGGGAGAGCTGGTCAGCATGTTTACGTACGCCATGCAGATTTTAATGGGTCTGATGATGTTTTCCATGGTTTTTGTTATGATCACCATGTCTCGTGCCTCTGCCAAGCGAATAACCGAGATACTTGATGAAGAAAGCAGGATCAAAAACCCTAAAAACCCTGTCTATCACGTCAAAAATGGCGATATTGAGTTCTCCCATGTTCGATTTAGTTATACTGGTAATGATACTGAATGCTGTTTATATGACATCAATATAACAATCAGATCTGGGGAGACCATTGGTATTCTTGGTGGAACAGGAAGTTCAAAAACAACTCTCGTCCAATTAATTCCCCGTTTATATGATGTTACAAGTGGTTCAGTCAAGGTTGGCGGCGTAGATGTACGGGAGTATGATCTTACTACACTTCGCAGTGCAGTTTCTATGGTTCTCCAAAAAAATGTCCTTTTTTCAGGAACGATACGGGATAATATATGTTGGGGGGGAAAAGATGCAACTGATGAGGAGGTTGCTCATGTATGTGCACTTGCTCAGGCCGATGGCTTTATCCGAGAGTTCCCTGGTGGCTATGAAACCAATATTGAACAAGGGGGAACGAATCTCTCAGGAGGGCAGAAACAACGCCTATGTATCGCTCGGGCTCTTTTAAAGAAACCACAGATCCTCATCTTGGATGATTCAACAAGTTCAGTTGATACAAAAACCGATGCTCTGCTTCAAAAAGCACTCTATGAAGAGATGCCAAAAACGACTAAACTCATCATCTCTCAGCGTATATCCTCCATTGAGCGAGCAGATCGTATTATTGTAATGGATCGTGGTATGATAAGTGCGCTTGGGACCCATGAAGAACTTCTCAAAATCTCTCCTGTGTATCAGGAAGTGTACCAATCACAGGTACAAAGAGGAATACAACAAATAGAAACAGAGCTCACTGGAGGGAATGAGTAATGCCCCCTGGCAGACGACATGCTTTTGTCCATCTTGGAACAAAAAGACCTCAAAAAGCAGGAAAAACAATCAAACGCCTGTTATCATATCTTGCAGGAAAGTATATGTGGCTTTTTGTCATCGTGCTTTTCTGTCTTGTGTTCAGTTCGGTCACAAGCGTTGCGGGAGCATTGTTTATTAAGATCCTCATTGATGATTATATCACCCCACTTCTTGTCGAAGAGTATCCTGTATTTACGGGGCTACTTCATGCTATTCTCATCATGGCAGGTCTTTATCTTGTTGGTGTTTTATCCACTCTTATATACAGCAGACTCATGGTCACGGTATCACAGGGAGTTATCAAACAGATCCGTGATGAGATGTTTTCACATATGCAAAAGCTACCAATACGGTATTTTGATGCGCATTCATTTGGCGACACCATGAGTCATTACACCAATGATACCGATACGCTTCGGCAGATGATGGGGCAAAGCGTTCCACAGCTGTTCTCATCAGCGATCATGATTATAGTGGTTTTTTCGGCAATGCTGTATACGAGTCTGCACCTCACACTTCTTGTGTGTCTATCTGTTGCATGTATGCTGTATGTGACAAAGCATATCGGTGGAAAAAGTGCGACGTACTTTTCCGCACAGCAAAAATCACTTGGTCAGGTGAATGGATACATCGAAGAGATGATTCACGGCCAGAAGGTTGTGAAAGTTTTTTGTCATGAAAATAAGGCAAAAGAGGGTTTTGATATCTTAAATGAGGAGTTGTGTGGCCATGCAACGAAGGCAAATATGTTTGCAAATATCTTCATGCCTATTATTATGAACATGGGTGCTCTTCAGTATGTTGTGATTGCAATTGTTGGAGGAGTATTGGCATTGAGTGGGATTGAGGGTCTTACTCTTGGAGCGATTGCCTCGTTTTTGCAGCTCAGCCGCAGTTTTACGATGCCGGTGTCTCAGATCTCGCAGCAAGTGAATTCGATTGTGATGGCACTTGCAGGAGCGGAGCGGATCTTTACCCTTATGGACGAAGAGCCAGAGCAAGATGGTGGAGATGTAACGCTTGTGCATGCACAGTATCTGGATGGTGTTTTACATGAGAGTGAGATATATACAGGTGCTTGGGCATGGAAACAGCCACAGAAAGATGGTTCTGTCCTTTATACCAAGCTTGCTGGAGATGTTCGCCTTTCTGATGTATACTTTGGGTACGAGCCTGAAAAGACGGTGCTTTATGATATCTCACTCTATGCAAATCCAGGAGAGAAGATCGCTCTCGTTGGAGCAACTGGTGCTGGAAAAACAACCATTACGAATTTAATCAATAGGTTTTATGATATTGCATCAGGAAGCATTTTGTATGATGGTATTTTGATAGAGAAGATCAAAAAGAGTGATCTTAGAAGATCTCTTGGGATTGTGCTGCAGGATACCAGTCTCTTTAGTAATTCTGTTATGGAGAATATTCGGTATGGAAAGCTTGATGCAACAGATGAAGAGGTATATGAAGCAGCACGCCTTGCTCATGCTGATGATTTCATCTCAAAACTTCCAGATGGGTACCAGACAAGGCTTTCTGGAGATGGAGAGACACTTTCACAAGGACAGCGTCAACTTCTTTCAATTGCCAGAGTTGCGGTTGCAAATCCTCCTGTGATGATCCTGGATGAAGCAACATCAAGCATCGATACCAGAACAGAAGCGTTCGTGCA
>JAITWW010000117.1 GCA_031285085.1 Candidatus Methanofilum arcanum | reverse complement strand
AAAATCATTATAAAAGGGAGTCGCGCGGTATTTCATTTATGAAAATAACAATAAATTATTAAATTTAAACGTTCACTTATTTTAGTTTTTTTTACATTCTGCTAACTTTTATGTAACTCACCTCGCCAGGCGTGGTGAGGACACACATCCTGTGAAGCCATCCCCTACGTCGGATGACTCAAGAGGGATCAAACATCCGCTCTTGAGAGTAACCAGGGGATATAAAAGACGAAAATGTCCAAACAGGGGAGATCAAATACGAAAATGAACAACCATTCGGCGGGTATGCGACCAACGGAAGCATACCCCAAGTGCTTTTACTCAATTTTTTCGCAAAAAATTGCTCGCCAGGCACGGTGAGGTAACCAGGGAATATAAAAGACGAAAATATCAAAACAGGGGAGATCAAATGTGCAAATGAACAACCATATGACGGGTGTGCAAGCAAAGCGAGCACACCCCAAGTAGTTTTACTAGACTTTTTTCAAAAAAATCTGGTGAGACACTCAACCTTCAATCATCAACTGCATATCTTTCTCAGACAACAATGACCAAGAAGTATCAACTTTTGATCCAGTATATCGCTTAAACTCATGGAGTGACACGGTCAGATCACGCGTAAACGCAAAATACCCAATCTGGGTACTGCGACAGAGCTTCATTGCCATCTCCATCATACCACGGGGATCTGGACGACCTTCCCCAAGCCAGATATGAAAAATATTACCACCATCTACAATAGGGAAGAAAATATGCTCAAGCTCTGCTCTGCGTTGCAGGCTGATATTGGCACCTGGGGTCACATGAGTACCATTGGTATAATACACAGGCAGATCACGTGTCACATGCAGCTTTGATACAGCAGCATCAACATTCCCTTTTACCACACGCATGGCTTGATCGGAAAACTCCCTTCGAAGCAGATCTGATACGGCAAAACGCTGACCTGTTGTCTCTGCTGGTGTTCTTGCAAGTGCTATGGTCATACCAGTCTCAGAAGAGATCTTCTTTGCATACAACTCAAGCTCTGTCATCGTCAAAACTGCAAGCCGAAACGCCTCATCAGACTCATGCAGCTGCTTCCCAGTCATGTGCTGCACCATCTCATTCAGCCCTACAATACCAATAGTATAGACAAGCCCATCAAAATCAACAGCAACTGCACCACGCTCACCGGTAATAGGATCTCGGGGACGCTGTGTTGCAAATGGCATGCGATTACTCTTCTTAATACCATCCATCCACCGAAGCTTAATCTTAAAAACCTCGATTGCAACATCCATCAATGCACGAAGCTCTGAAAACAACCGATTTTGATCCCCGCATGCCTTGTATGCAGCTCGTGGAAGATTCACTGAAACAACCCCCCAAGAACCCATTGAAAAATGCATACCATCCTCAAAATACAGCTTTTTATCAAAATCAGAATCTTGATCTGCTATCGTTGAAAACTGATAGGCACAACACTGATAACAAGAGATCCCTTCTCCCGCTCCTCGATACGCAGGAAGTTGATTATCATAATATGGGGTTCCAAACTTTGATGCAAGCTCAAAAGTCAAAAGATACAGATCATCATAGGTTGGAAGATCTGGGTGGGCTGCATGAAATACCTCATCCTCTTCTATAAAATCGGGTTCGATACTGATCTCAGGCTTTGGAAAATTAAATGGCTTTCCCCAGTAATCTCCCTCAAGCATAACCTCCATAAACCCCTGAAAAAGCAGCCGAACCTCTCTCTCAAACTCACCATAGGTACGAAGAGGAGACTGGCGACCATCCCAGACCCTTCCTTTATAGACACAAGGCTTATCCTTCCAGAGCTTTGGCACGCCAGGAGAAAGTTGCACAGATGAAAACACCAACTGCCCTCCCCTTGCAACCATCATCTGTGTCATCTCATAGATGAACATCTGCATCAGCTGATTGATCTCCTTGTACTCCATACCTTCAACATATGGCGCAAGAAAAGTCAAAAAATTGTAATACCCCTGACCACCCGCAAAGTTTGTCTGAGCACTACCGAGCGCCTTTACGGCATGAAGCACGGCAACCTCTGCCCGCATGGCAGGTCCAGCAACTGAGGCTTTTGTTCCATTTCCATCAGGCATAAGCCCATAATAAAAAAAGTACCGAAGATCCCAGTCCTGACAAAACGGGCGGGTACCAAAATACTCAAGATCATGGATATGCAAATCTCCAACGAAATGCCGTTCTGCAAGAGAAGGAGGAAGTTGCAGAAGGTACTGCTCCTTACTTATCTTATCAGCTTTCTTTTTATGAGATGTTTCTGCGTTTTCCTGAAGATTTGCATTATCTTTGGCTTCAAACCCACACCCAACATCTATTAAGTGGGCATCAAAAACAGGAGTTCCAACACGGGTACACACATTTCGATAATTGATAAGACCTCGCTCAATAAGACAAATATTCAGAATCTCACGAATCAATGGCCCAGACAATGACTTCAAGCCCAGTTTGATAATACGGGACTCTACCTCCTGTGCAAGCTCAGAGGCAAGCTCAGGGCTCGCCCCCTCATCTCCATAAAAGGCCTCTACAAGACATGACTCTTTGAGAAGTTGCTTTTCAATAACGGTTCGATCCCACTCTAAAATGTGACCATCAGTTCCACGAACATTTGGAAGGGCTGGAGTTGGAAGCCCATCGAGGGTAAGTTGATTCGATATCGTTCTCACGTTTTACTCCAAAAGGTGCTGTGTAATGAGATCTTCACAAAGTGTTTCACCAACAAAAAGATCTGAAGAGGTAAGAAACGTCTTTCCAATCTGAAGCACAGGTGCTTCCTGCACAAATACTCCATTCATTCGTAGCTCAGTGAGAGCTTCAGCTGTTGAAAGATCAAGAATATGGTATGAAATACCTGCCCTATCGAGATAATCTTTGAGAACCTCACAATGTGGGCAAAATTCGAGAGTATATATTATGTAACCTATTCCCTCATCCATGATCAAGCTCTCCTATATCGTATTCACATTTCCGTCTTGAGCGAGATAAGATTATGTGATCCAGCACATATATTAAACACAAATAATATTCTCTCTAATGACCTATATTCCCTAAAATAGAGAATATTTTCATTATTTTCCTGATGCAACGAAGAATGTTTTGTTGATGGGTACCGTTTTTCTCATGTGATATTTTTGCGCAAAAAAAACACATGAAAGATGACTGCGCATGAACACTTACTTTACAGTTATCTTATTAAATATATATTAAAACATTACCACAAGAAATACATATAAAAATATACAAAGATCCACCCAAAGACGAGTTTAAAGGATATCTCAACTCTCATTATCCAAAATCGTAAGACTCTATATCATATGTAGTGAAAAATATATAAAAAACCAGAAACAGAGAAAATGTAAGGTGCACATAATCACACCCCTTTCCCAGATCATGAAAGGCCACATTCATATACTTGAAAAATCAATGTAATAACGCACATTTTATGTAGCGGCTGCAAGAGCTCAAAAGATCTTGCAAAGAGCTGCGAGTATCAATATGATGCGCAATTATTGTTGAGATAGCCAAGCTTGGTATGGCGCAGGATTGCTAATCCTGTGTTCTCCGGGACGCGGGGGTTCAAATCCCTCTCTCAACGCTCATTATCTACGCTACTGCGAGGTATTGAATGACACAGGAAGAACAAGAAATAAATTATTTTGTTCGGGTAAGTAACACTGATCTTGACGGAACAAAGCCCGTCCTCATCTCACTCACCGGACTCAGAGGTATTGGCAGGCATACTGCTCAAGTCATTGCCCAAAAAGCCAATGTTGACAAGCATGCCCTTATGGGGAAGCTTGATGAAGCATCGGTAGATCGCATCAGAGAAGCAGTGAGTGCGTATTCAGAAAGCGTTCCCACATGGATGATGAATCGCCCAAAAGATGTCTACACCGGAGAGGCGAAACACATACTGGCAACAGACGTCATGCTCACTCTCGACGACGATATAAATATTCTCAAAAAAATCCGTTCATATCGTGGAATTCGCCATGAAACTGGTCAGAAAGTACGTGGTCAACGCACGAAATCCACCGGCAGAACAGGACTAACCGTTGGTGTCAAGAGAAAGAAAAACTAAACGGTGAAGTAAAATGGGATATCCAGGAAAAAACCATAAACAATACCAGACACCAAAGCGTCCATTTGAAGCATCTCGTATTGAAGAGGAGACAAAACTCGTCATAGAATACGGCCTTCGTAACAAACGCGAGGTCTGGATTGCAAAAAATGAACTCAGGCGCTACCGAAAAGCAGCACGTGAGATCATCGCACTTGCATCTGGTTCAACCGATACAGCAAAGATCGAAACCAAAAGAAGCCAGCTGCTTGGGTACCTCAAGCGCATGAGCATCCTTGTCGGTGATGTAGATATTGATGACGTACTTTCGATGCAGGTCTCAGATCAACTCGGTCGCAGGCTTCAAACACTTGTGTATCGCAAAGGATTTGCTCGTTCTCCAAAGCAAGCACGTCAGTTTATCACCCATGGTCACATCGCAATTAGCGGCAAAAAAGTCACCATCCCAGGATACCTCGTCAATGCTGCAGAAGAAGACAGTATCTCATACTACAGCAAATCCAATTTGACGAGTGATATTCATGCAGAACGCAAGCGCATTGCAAAGGTTGGAAAGTAGGAAGGATTACAATGGCAAATGAAAAAGAAAAATGGGCAGTTGCACACATTTTCGCATCCTTTAATAATACTATTATCACTCTCACCGACCTCACGGGAGCCGAAACAATTGCGAAAAGCAGTGGTGGAATCGTCGTAAAACAGGACAGAAACCAAAGCTCACCCTATGCAGCAATGCAAATGGCAGCAAACATCGCACAGGTAGCCAAAGAAAAAGGCATCGTTGGTATCCATGTCAAAGTTCGAGCTCCAGGAAGAGGAAAACAGCGCAGCCCTGGTCCAGGTGCTCAGGCAGCTATTCGTGCACTCGCACGTGCAGGTATGCGTATTGGAAACATCGAAGATGTCACCCCTGTCCCTCATGACTCAATCCGGGCAAAAGGCGGGAGGAGAGGACGGAGAGTCTAGATGATGTTAGAGTTCAACAGCCTCGACGATACAACCGCCATCTTCACCATAGACGACATACAGCCAGCATTTGCAAACTCACTTCGACGGGTAATGATCTCAGAGGTGCAAATCTTTGCCATCGACTCTGTGAAAATCTACGACAACACAAGTGCTCTCTTTGATGAGATTATCGCACACCGTCTCGGCCTCATCCCAATCATAACAGATCTCAGCACCTATGGTCCAACCGAAAAGTGCACCTGTAATAATAAAGAGGATGGATGTGCAGGTTGCTCCATGACCTTTACCATGAGTGTTGAAGGGCCAAAGATAGTGACATCACAAGATCTCATCTCAGAAGATCCAGCCATCGCAGCAGTCAGTCCCAACATTCCAATTGTCAAGCTCGAAAAAGGTCAAAAAATCGTTATTGAAGCAGTTGCACGATTTGGAAACGGACAAAAACACGCTAAATGGCAACCAGTCACCATATGTGGGTACAAAAATATGCCCTGCATCACCATTGCACCAGAGTGCGATGGATGTAGCCACTGTATTGAAGTCTGTCCAATGAACATTCTTGAGGGTTCAAACGGAAAAGTGCGAGTAATTCCCGAGAGGAACACATTGTGTTCATTATGTCGGCTATGTGAAGTTGCATGTCTAAACAGTGGCATTGACACCGCTATCAAAGTCGAGACAAAACCTACGACATTCATATTTACCATTGAAAGTCAGGGTTCCCTAAAACCAATAGAGATTATTGAACAAGGGCTGTTGATCCTCAAAAACACATCAGACGAACTGATTGACGCGTTAAGCGAGATCAAGGAATGAGAGTCATGAAAAAGAACGCAAAATCCAATCCACACACAATGGAACTGGTACAAGCACTTCGCAAAGCATCACGGGAACATGATGCTCCCATCTGGCGCGATATCGCAACCCGGCTTGAAAAACCGAATCGGAGCTATGCCGAGGTTAATATCGATAAAATCAATCGATATGCAAAGAACGGCGAAACGCTGCTTATACCTGGAAAAGTACTTGGTGGAGGAGTGCTTGGTATCTCCGTCACCGTTGCGGCATTAAACTTCAGTGAGGCTGCACACGCAAAGATCACTGATGCAAATGGCCGTTGTATCAGCATTGAAGAACTTATGGCAGCAAATCCAAATGGCAGCCGAGTCAGAATTATGAGGTAAAACATGGTAACCATAATTGATGGAGAAGGTCTTTTACTCGGAAGGCTCGCAAGCACTGTTGCAAAGCGCCTGCTTGATGGAGAAGAGATCGCTATTGTCAACGCTGAAAAAAGCGTCATTTCTGGGAACCGAGCAAGAGTACTGAGCAATTATAATATCAAGCGCCAGCGTGGATCCCGTGAGGGTGGTCCATTCTTCCCACGAAGACCAGACCAGATCTTAAAGAGAACAATTCGAGGCATGCTCCCGTACAAACGCCAGCGTGGCGCTGAGGCATTAAAAAGTGTAAAAGTATATATTGGTATTCCTGTGGAGTTTCAAGGAAAAGCAATGGAGACAATATCAGATGTCCACATGAGGAACTTGAACCATCCACAGTACGTCACACTTGGAGCAGTCAGCACATTCCTTGGAGCAAAGTACTAGGAGATTTGAGAGAGTATGACAAAAATCATAAACACCAGCGGAAAGCGTAAAACCGCTGTTGCAAGAGCAACATTTCGTAAGGGAAAAGGAGTCATCCGAATTAACTCAGTCGTGCTTGACTACTATTCAACAGAGCTTGCACGCATGAAGATTTCAGAACCCCTGTATCTTATCCCGGAGAGCATCAATGGCATCGATGTTTCTATCAAGACAAAAGGTGGCGGTACAATGGGCCAAGCAGAAGCAGCACGCACAGCCCTTGCACGTGGCCTCTTACAGTGGCACAATGATCCACGCATCAAAGATGTCTACCTTGCCTATGACAGAACCTTGCTAGTAAATGACTCACGTCAGAAAGAAGCAAAGAAGCCCCATGGCCGTGGTGCTCGTAAGAAATTCCAGAAATCATATCGATGAGAATATATGTACATAAGCATAATGCATAGAGGTTACGTAGTATGATACCGGTTCGCTGTTTCACCTGTGGAAAGGTAATCTCTACTGTTTATGAGGAGTACATACGACGATGTGAAGAAGGAGAGGAGCCTGAGTTGGCCCTCAACGATCTTGGCCTGGACCGGTATTGTTGTCGTCGCATGCTTCTCACCCACAAAGAGATTATCAATGATATTAACCCATATCAATAGGGATCGTGGGGTAGCCTGGACTATCCTCGGGCGTTCGGGATGCTCGGACCTGAGTTCAAATCTCAGCGATCCCATCTCTTGTCTTATGGAAATAATACATAGAGGAGTGTAACATGCAAAATTATACACGCTATGAACGAGCACGTATTATTGGAGCTCGAGCATTACAAATATCGATGGGAGCTCCAGTTCTCGTCAAAACTACGAAGATTGATCCGTTACTTATCGCCCTTGAGGAGTTTGAAAAGGATCTCATTCCAATCACAGTTCGACGGCGCTAAGAGCAACAAAATAGCAAAATAACAGAATAACAGAATAACAAAAAATTGATGCAGCAAGAATGAGAGACTGTGCATGAGTATTATATCAGATATCAAAATTCAGGTCAGGCTCGATGGAACAGGTCAGCCTGGTATTTCTGTCTTGTTTCAAACAGACAAAGGGAAGTCAGAGGTATTTGTATCTGTATCTTCATCTGAGCCAATATCTGCACTATCTCTATCAACTCTTGAGTCAAGCATTCAATATGCAAAAAATGCAGTGATTCCACACCTTATCGGCATAGATACATCAGATCAAATTCAGTTTGATGCATATTTGCGTGAAATTGACGGAACACATAACCTCAGCAAGATAACCTCTGAGATCGCACGTGCACTATCATATGCAAATGCACACGCCGCTGCGATAGAATATGAAAATGAACTCTATCGTCACCTCGGTGGAGTGTATGCAGGAGATATTCCATTGCCGTTTTTACATCTATCCGGAAGTGAAACATCTCCATATCAACCAGTGCTCGTGCCGACTCATACAACCTCAATAAAAGATCTTATACCAGCCATTTCAATGATCTATCAAAAAAAGAGCTCAACAGAAAATGGTATTTCTTCCACTGAGGAGATGTTTGAGAGAGTTCACCAGATCTGTCAAGATGTGCTTGAGAGGTTTGAAATCACATTACAACCAGGCCTGATCTGCAAATCTTCGTATACAGAAGAGAAACAGTATCATCTCAATGACATGGTATACACCAGTGATGAGTACATACAATATCTCATCGAGTTCGTGCAGGCACATGATATCATCTATCTTGAATCCCCCCTCGATGGCAAAGATATAGAAGGGTATGCATCATTAACCAGTGAAATCGGAGATAAAACCCTTATTGCAAATCAAACCTGGAAAACAGCATCAGATGCACCAACTCAAGATGCATCGATTCACATGCATGATGTATTAGCATCAACAAACAGCATGGCAATCTCTCCGAGCATCGGCACTGTCACTGATATCTATGAAATGAACAAACGTGCTCAAAAGCACGGAGTTGAAACAATCATTGGAGATAGTGTCATATATGCCGATCCAACCTGTGCTCATATCGGATGTGCATGTGGCTGCATCGGTATTCAAATCGGTCAAAACGGCCAGGGAATAGAAACACTGAATGAATTAATTTGGATTGAGGAGTCCTTATGAATGGAAATGAGATGGAAATCGAACTAACCGAACCCCTTGTATCAGTAGAGGAGTACCTTGCTGCTGGTGTCCACATCGGAACGCAGCAAAAAAGCATCGACATGAAAAAGTTCATTTATCGCGTACGTGGAGATGGACTATATATTCTTGATATCTGTGCAACAGATGAGCGTATTAAACTTGCAGCGAAGTTTCTGTCACAGTTTGATCCAACCAAAATTCTGGTGGTAACATCACGTCAATATGGTCAGCACCCTGCAAAGCGATTTGCAGAAGCAGTCAATGGCATTCCAATGGTTGGACGCTACATCCCAGGAACCCTAACAAATCCAGGACTCTCCCGCTATCGTGAACCAGAGGTTGTCATTGTAACAGACCCAGTCAGTGATGCTCAAGTTACGAAAGAAGCAGTTCAGGCAGGGATTCCAATTGTTGCACTGTGTGATACAAATAACATGACAAGCTTTGTTGATCTTGTTGTTCCAACAAACAACAAGGGTCGAAAAGCGCTTTCAATGCTATACTTCCTGTTAACAAAAGAGCTGCTCCGACACAAGGGAATTAAAACAGCACTGACACCTGAGGATTTCGAGACTGATATGTAACGGGAATCTCCCATACAATCACCCCTCTCTTCAGTCTTCAGTATTGTGGATATGAGTCGCCATGACGGTCAGACCATGTGCATATGCTGGTTCATTTTACCCAGCAGATCCTGCTTCTCTTCTTCGTATGTTAGAGTACTTTTTCTCTCATGATAACGAATACAAAAGCATAGAGAAAAGAAAAGGAAAAGAGAGAGAGAAAACAGAAAGCACCCCTGACATCTTTGCACAAGCACCTCAAGATAATCAAGATAAAGATAATCTAGATAAATCGGTATATGGAATTGTATCCCCTCATGCTGGTTATATCTATTCAGGACAGACTGCCGCAATTGGGTTTTGTGCACTTGGAAAGAGCAAAAAAAAGCCAGATCCAGAGTTCAAAGGAACGATCATTATCATCGGGCCTGGGCACAAAACACCACACTCAGCAGTCTCAGCATGTGAATGGGAGACACCACTTGGAAATATCAGATCAGACACACAGCTTGCCAGTATGATCTCACAAAGAAGTGGGATCCCCATACATGAAACGGTGCATCAACATGAACATGGCATAGAGGTACTTCTTCCTTTTGTGAAGTATCGATTTCCACATGCATGTATCGTTGCAATTCAGCTTGGAGATCAACGGCTTGAGCCATCTATGGCACTTGGGGAGGTAATCGCTTCATGTATCACAGATGCAGAGAAAAAACTGGGAGAAGATGTGTATATTGTTGCATCAAGTGATGGATCTCATTATATCTCTCATACTGAGGCAAAGAAAAACGATCTCTATGCACTTTCAAAGCTTTCGAAGCTTGATTGCTATGAGTTTTATGATCATGCAAAACATACAAGCATGTGTGGATATGGACCAACCATTGCAATGGTAACTGCTGCAAAAGCATGTGGGGCGAAACAAGGAGTGTGTCTGGCATATACCACATCAGGGGATGTGACAGGCGATCATGCACATGTTGTTGGATATGCAGCACTTGCAGTGATATGACGGTGACAAGGTAATGGCAACGTGGAGTGCACCAGGAAAACTGTTTCTATTTGGAGAACATGCAGTAGTGTACGGAAAGCCAGGCATCGCAATGGCAATCCGCCCTCGGGTGTACGTAACGGTTCGAAAGTCATCACATGCTCACCACGCAAGGTCTCTGTACATTGAGCAATGTTTTAAGGAGATGGGGGTCCGGGGAAGTGTCTACATTAACTCTCAGATCCCCAGTTCTTCAGGTCTTGGCTCATCTGGTGCGGTTACGGTGGCAACACTTGCTGCAATCAATGAAGAGTTTAATATCGGAAAAACAATCCATGAGATTGCAAATCTTGCATTTAAAATCGAAAAAAAAGTGCAAAAAGGAAGAGCAAGTCCAACAGATACATCTGTCTCAACCTATGGTGGTATGTTTCTGATCTTAAATGGAGAGAGAAAGAGACTTGCGCCACAAAATTACCAGTTTGTGATTGGAAACTCACAGATATCACATAGTACCTCACGAATGGTTGAACGGGTTGCACAGTTTAAGGAAGGGGATCCTTCAATCTGTAACCCAATTATCGATGCCATTGGAGGTCTTAGCTATCAGGCCCTGCAACACATTCATGATCCTATTCGCCTTGGAGAGCTCATGGATATAAATCATGCACTGCTTGAAGCACTTGGTGTTGGGCATCCTGCATTGTCACGTCTTGTGCTTGCATGCCGTCAAACTGGCGCATATGGTGCAAAGATCACAGGAGCAGGTGGAGGTGGGTGTATGGTTGCACTTGCTCCAAAGAACCTAAAAGGTCGAGTTGCCGGAGCAATTGAAGTATTTGATGGCCGAGCTATTATTACCTCACTTGATTGTGAAGGGCTTCGCCGAGAGGAGGAGGGATAATGGAAGATGGAAGATACATCTGAACTCCTAATTCTGAAGCTTGGTGGCAGTGTTATCACTGAGAAAGCTGCTGGAGAGTCTGGAGGAATCTTACACAATGTACTCATCAAGATCGGAAGAGAACTTGCAGAGTCAAAAAAGAGAGTCATCATCGTGCATGGCGCTGGTTCCTATGGCCATCCACAAGCTGCAAAGTATCATATTCAACAAGGGGTAACCACGAAGAACAGAGAAGGAATCTATGCAGTCCACAAAGCAGTATGCAAGCTAAATACTGCCGTTGTTTCAGCGTTGCGAGATTCTGGTATCGAAGCCATTTCAGTGCATCCATTTCATGGAATGTGTGCTAAGAATGGAGTCTTATATGAGTACCCAAGCTCATCCCTCAAGGAGATGTGTGCTCTTGGATTGGTTCCCGTGCTTCATGGAGATGTGGTCATGGATCTTGAGCGTGGCGCATGTATTGTGTCAGGGGATCAATTGATTCAAGTATTTAGCCAAGTGCTTCATGTATCACGGGTCGGGATACTAACAAATGTACCTGGTGTACTGGCAGCAGATGGCTCGGTTATTCCTCACATTTCACGAGAAAGTCTCGATGAGTTATATAGATCAGGAATGATTTTTGGATCTGCTGGAGTGGATGTAACGGGTGGAATGCAAGGAAAAATAGAAGAACTGCTCGTTCTTTCAGATGCTGGGATCTGTTCAACTTTGTTTTCTCTTGATCAGCTTCCTGCCTTTTTAAGGAACGAACCACATGAAGGAACGGTAATCTATCCAACATATTCAAAATAAATAATAATAATTTGATAAAATGAGAGATATTCAAGAGGGTTTGATGGAAAAAGAACGTTTTACATCTGGAAGAAAACTGGATCATCTACGTATTTGTCTTGATGAGCAGGTTGAGTCAGGTTGGAGTGGGTTTTCAGACATCCGGCTTGTTCACAATGCCTTGCCTGATGTAGATATGGATGAGCTATCTCTTTCTACAACGTTTCTAGGGCGTTCTCTTTCATCTCCCCTGTTGATCTCTGCAATGACGGGTGGTCACCCTGAGACAAAAGAGGTAAACTGTGTGCTTGGTATGGCAGCAGAGAAGTATAACCTTGCGATTGGCACAGGATCACAGCGTGCAGCAATCGAAGATCCTTCACTTGAAGATACATTTGCGATCATTCGAGACGTAGCACCTCATGCATTTGTTATTGGCAATCTTGGCATCGTTCAACTTCGTGACCACGGGGTTGAATGGGCAGAACGTGCTGTTGAGATGGTTGATGCAGATGCACTTGCAATTCATTTAAACTTTTTACAAGAAGCAATTCAGCCAGAAGGGGATCATGATGCCTCTGGATGTTATGATGCACTAGAAGAGCTTTGTACTTCATTTTCAGTGCCAGTTGTGTTAAAAGAAACAGGTTGTGGTATCTCTCGTGAGACTGCGATGCGTGGATTTGCTGCTGGAGTCAAAGCTGTTGATACTGGTGGATTTGGTGGTTCTTCGTGGGCGTTGATAGAGAGTTATCGAGCAAATCAAGAGACCATTTCTGGAAAACAGTTGCATAAGCTTGGTTCTTTATTTGCAGACTGGGGTATTCCAACAGCGGTATGCTTAGCCGAGCTGCAGCCACTCCATAAGCCAGTGATTGCAGGCGGAGGGCTTCGCACAGGTGTTGATATTGCAAAATCCCTTGCACTTGGAGCAACACTTGGTGGTATGGCTCTTCCATTGTTACAACCTGCATGTGATGGTATGAAAGCTCTTTGTGAGACAATTGATGTGATTCATCATGAGCTCTTGGTATCAATGTTTTTGACAGGATCTCGATGTGTTCGTGATCTTTCGGATGTACGATATTATATGTATGGAATAACAAGACAGATATTATCTGAGCTCAGTTTTTAGGTTTATGAGTTGCAGTTATAGGATTAAATATATTTTTGAATACAAATAAGGAGTGATATTTATAGACATAGAAGTCCTTGCAGTCGGCGGATATACTGAATTCGGAAGAAATATGACCGCCGTTCGATGCGGAAAAGAGATTGTTATATTTGATATGGGGATTCGTCTTGACGCACTGATGATGAATCCAGATATAGAGATGGAAAATACCCATTCTCTTGATCTGATCTCAATGGGTGTAATTCCTGATGATACGATTATGAACTCCCTTGAAGGGAGTGTGAAGGCGATTGTGCTTTCTCATGGTCATCTTGATCATATTGGGGCAGTGCCAAAGCTGGCACACCGATATAATGCACCTATCATTGGATCTCCCTATACCATTGAGCTTGTACGTCAACAGATTGAGAGTGAGAAGAAGTTTGGAGTGAATAATAAGCTGTTTGCTTTGAAGGCAGGGCAGCGGTATGCTATCTCAAACATACTGACCCTTGAGTTTGTTGCAACGCAACACAGTATCATCGATACCGTGACTCCAGTTCTCCACACACCACGTGGTGCAGTTATCTATGCCCTTGATTTTAAGCTGGATCGCACACCGGTGGTGGGGGAGCCTCCTGATTTTGCACGCATGCAAAAGATCGGAAAGGAAGGGGTGCTCTGCCTGATTGCAGAGGTAACAAATGTTCGCAGAAGTGGCCGTTGTCCAAGTGAGCAGATCGCAAAGAATATGCTTCAGGGTGTGATATCAAGTTATGAGGATGAGCCAAATGCGATTATCATCAGTACATTTGCTTCACATGTTGCCCGCGTGAAAACGATTGCAGAGTGTGTGCATTCGATTGGAAGGAAGCCAATTTTACTTGGACGCTCAATGGAGCGCTTTTGTGCAACTGCTGAATCAATGAAGTATGTTCGATTTCCAGAGGGTACAAGCATTTTTGGAAACCGACGAACGGTTGAGCGGACGCTGCGAAGAGTGATGAAGTCAAAGCGTGATGAGTATGTGCCAATTGTGACAGGTCATCAGGGTGAGCCTGGTTCTATCCTGACGCGTATTGCAGAGAAGGATACTCCCTATAAGATCGAGAAGGGTGATAAGGTAATGATCAGTGCGCAGTTGATTCCAAATGATATGAATCGTGCACAGCGGTACCGTATGTTTTCCCTTCTTGGATCTCAGGGAGCACGTATTTTTGATGAGCTGCATGTTTCAGGTCATGCATTTTGTGAGGATCATTATGAGATGCTTGAGATGCTGAAGCCAACATATGTGATTGCGGCTCACGGTGGGCTTGATATCACATCAGATTATGTGAATTTGGCGAAGGATTTTGGGTATATGTTGAATAAGGATTTCTTCTTGCTGACGAATGGGCAGAAGCAGAAGTTAGGGTAGAG
>JAITWW010000095.1 GCA_031285085.1 Candidatus Methanofilum arcanum | reverse complement strand
TTGGATGTAGGTAATATAATCATCCTGTTTGACCTTCTGGAAGTAAAAGATTGGCAGACGAAGACTGTAGATACAGAATACGAAATAACAGGTATGTACGTATTCGTCATTGAAGAGATAGGTGGCAATTTGGTCGCCAGAGTTGAGCAAGTTCTGTTTACAAAAGATATTCCAGGACCTGCAACCCCTGGCCCAAACCCTGTCACCATCGACACCTATACCTACGCTGACTCCAGGTCTGAGACTGTCATCAACCCCTTTATCATGTCTATTTCAGCAGACCCCATACTGGGAGGTGCGTATCTGTCTGTTGATGCATGGAGCGGCGACGGCATTGTGCAATCCTACCAATGGCAGGTGCAGCAGCCGAATGGATCATGGGTCAATATTCCGGGTGCGACTCAAGCAACGTTTGAGTACACCGGGCTTGGTCCTGGGGAGTACACCGTGCGGTGTGTCGTGACGAATTCCACGGGCGGGGAAACGATATCGATCCCGGTTAGGTTCGTGGTGTCATGAGAGGAAGATGACCCGTACCTCATCGATATGGTCTCATGACTGAGTTCTGATGAGATCTATATGATTGATCTTGCAGAGAGAGTGATATATACCACTCTTTTTTTGTTCTATCTGCTGTAATATCACGTGGGTTACCTGTTTTTGATCAGGGTGGAGAAGATATAAATAAATACAGATGCTGTCAAATTTCAATTTTTATTTGTTAGATATGAATTGGAGAAAATATATAAATAATTATTCTGTTCAGAACCAACAAGCTCTTATACCAGCTCTTATACCAGCTCTTATACCTCTTGACAATCAAACATACATTATGAAGAAGGATACTGTCAAAAAAATCTATCTTGGTGTAGCTTTTTTCCTTGTACTATGTGCAACCTGTTTCAGTGGTTGTATTTCAACCGAAAAAACGGCACAGGTGGATCAAACCTTACACGAGTGGATGGATACTGAAATGACCGATGTTGTGACCGGAGACAGTTTCACGTTACGTGAGTTAACCAAGGATGGAGTGCCGATTGTAGTACATCTCTATGCAACATGGTGCCCGTATTGTAATATGCAACTCACAGAGTCAACCACATTTCTCGCGAATTACCCTGAAAAGGCACATCTTGTCGTAATTGATATCGATGCAAGTGAGACTCCTGAAAAAATTGCAAACCATGTTAAAGACAAAAAGTATGGAGGTACATTTGCCACTGCTGAAGTACCAATCATGCAGGGTCTCATGGAACTCTTTGGACAGGAGGCCATCACAGGGGGAGTCCCACAGACTATTCTTTTCAGTGGAGAGAATATTCTGTACCTTGGTTCAGGTGTAATCGGTTCTAACAACCTTGCAGATCGTCTTGATGCAATGCAGCAGCAACTCGTGAAATAAAAACCTAAGATGTTTACCATTCAAAACATCATAGAGTACTTATATGAATAGGAAAACAGATGTTTGGCAACGGGAAAAATACCGCCTTGTCACTCTCTTTTTAGTTTTATTCGCTGTAATATCTCTTTTTGGTTCTGTTTCTGCTCAGGATGAAAAAATAAAAGAAGTAGCTGATGTGCTAAACATTGATACTGTCACTGAAATAGAACACACAGCACAAACTGAATCAGAATATGCATGGATGAAGATCCCAATGGAAGATGCAATAAATGGTGGGAGCTTTACATTCGAAGAGTATACGAAAACAGGTTCTCCGGTTGTGATCCATCTCTTTGCAATCTGGTGCTCAATATGTACACTTCAGCTACAGGCATCGACTGCATTTCAGAATGAGTATCCAGGTAAAGCTACAATCATAGGGATTGATATCGATGAGACAGAGAGTAGTAGAACTATTGCTCAACATATAATGAAAAATGGATTTACCGGAACATTTACAGCAGCACCAAAAGAAGTAAGCATGGGACTTGCTGCAACCTTTGGTCCTTTGGTTCTGCTGCAGATCCCACAGACTATTGTCATTGTTGACAAGGATATTTTCTACCTTGGGGCGGGTCTGAGAACTACAAATGGATTATCCCGAGTTATTGATGAGATAGAGAATACACGTGCACTCATGGAATAAGAAGCACCAAAGAGATGTGAAGCGCAGATTTATTTTTTAAATCTTTAAAAAAGGTTAAAGCATCTCTCTGTATTTTGGATTGTGTATCTCACTGACCAAACATAATTTTTATCATCAAAAACCCTTTTGATAACCAGGGATTCTGTAATAACTATGGATGGAATGATCACTATGGATGGCTATGGATGGAATGGTCCAAAAAAGAAGAGAAGAGAGGATATTAGAGGAATGCCTATCAGAGTAAACATCTGAACTTCAGGAACATAAATTAAGGAGTTTAAATGATTAATTTACTTATTGCTACCTGGATTTCAGCATTGATTGCAGGGTTAAGCACTCCATTACTTGCAGTCTGTGCCCTTCCATTGTACCCCGGATACCTTGCGTTCCTTGCCAACCAAAAGCCAGAAAAAGAGATATCTGCACGAATGCTTGGACTTTTTGCAACGGCTGGGGTTATTGCAGCTATGTTTGGGTTTGGGTTGGTTTTTGTCTACTTCTTACATATTTCGACAGGTACTGCAATTGGTCTCATTGGACCAGTGCTTTATGCTTTGCTTGCAGTTGTAAGCATTGCAATGATTGCAGGCATTGATCTCTCGCGCTTTATCCCCCGGATTGCAACACCCACCGCGAACTCACCCTCCATCTCTGCCTTTTTATTTGGAGCATTTTTTGGACTGATTGCACTTCCCTGCAATCCAGGTCCTATTCTGCTCTTATTTGCATTCTCACTCACTGCAGCAGATGCTCTCACAAACTTTGTGATCTTTGTATGCTTTGGAGTGGGGATGGCAATACCTCTGTTGGTACTCTCATGTGTTTCTGATCTCATGGGAAAACACATCATTATCTTGTTTACCAAATATAACCGGGTAATCAACCTGTGCGTAGGAGTGGTGATGTTAGCAATCTCCTTGTATTATCTCATATTTGTTTTTGCAAAAGAGATGATAGCATTTTAAAACGTCACATAATTTATACTTTTATTTTCATTCACAATCAAACATATTTGATGCATATGAACTTCTGTGTAACAGATACTGATTCATATCTTCAAATAATAGTCTAGACAATGGTCAAAGAAATCATGACATCTACTCAAGCCATAGACAAAATAGATCCACTGGATATGACAACAATACTTGCAACAATTGAAGAACAGTATGGTCCAATCTGTGATCACTGTCTTGGAAGACTTGTTGCAAAACGATCATTTGGATTATCCAATGACGAACGTGGTCGTGCCATACGCACATATGCAGCACTGAAAAATGATACACCCTATGAGGGTTCGCCAAAAAACTGCTGGATCTGTGGGGATCTTTTTGACACCATTGATGAGTGGGCAGAGAAAATATGCCACGCACTCGAAAACATAGAGTGTCACACCTTTCTTATGGGTTCACGAACTCCTCCTTTGATGAACGAGGCAGAGGAGATGCTCTGGACTGATTTTGAGCTCTACTCTCCGGAACCGATTAAATCAGAAATAAATCGTGAGTTTGGAAAAGCAGTTTCAAAACGAACTGATCTCATTGTTGAGTTCAAAGAGCCAGATGTTGTTGTACTTGTTGATCTGGATATGGATGAGATCGATGTACAGATCCGTTCTCTCTTTCTTGCAGGATGGTACCTCAAGCTTGAGCGTGGTATTCCTCAGACCCACTGGCACTGCCGAAGCTGTCAAGGAGAAGGATGTACGGCATGTAATGGCACTGGAAAGCAGTACGCTGATTCTGTTGAAGAACTTATTGGTGCATCAATCCTTGCCATGACAAAGGGGTCTCATGTAACATTACATGGGGCAGGACGTGAAGATATAGATGCTCGCATGCTTGGCACGGGGAGGCCATTTATCCTAGAGATTCATAATCCCCTCATTCGCTCAGTGGAACTGCAGGAGATCGAAAAATCAGTGAATGAGGCAGACAAACGAGTACAGATAACTCGTCTGAGCTGGAGTCGGCGTTCAGAAGTGGAAATACTTAAAAACCACAAGGGGCATAAGAGATACAGGATCCTGGTAGATATCGATGGAGTTGTTTCGAAAGAGGAACTCCAACGTTCGCTAAACAAGTTACAGAATGCGACAATACATCAGCGCACCCCAGAGAGAGTATCGCATCGAAGAGCAGACAAGGTGCGTAAGCGTGCCGTGCTTGAGATGAGCTTGCTTGGAGAAAAAGAGCATATGTTTGAAATCTCAGTGCTTGGGGAAGCGGGTCTGTATATAAAAGAGCTAATATCTGGAGATAATGGGAGAACAAGCCCAAGTTTAAGTGAACTCCTTGAAAAGCAAGCACAAGTTACAGAACTTGATGTTGTGTACGTCGAAGGAATTGAATCGATATCGCACTAAGAGGTGAAACAGTACAATGGCACATCACAATGGCCCACGAAAAAAGACACGGTATAAGTTTAAGAAAGATCTAAGAAGCAGGGGCGTCCTTCCAGTAACTCGAGTTATTCAGCAATTTGAGACAGGACAGAAAGTTCACATTGTGTGTGAGCCAAGCGTGCAGAAGGGAATGCCAAGCCGACGTTTCCATGGATTAACCGGAACTGTCATTGGAAAGCGAGGAAGAGCATGGGTTGTTTCTATCCGTGATGGGAACAAGGAAAAAACCGTTATCTCACGACCCCAACATCTTCGTCCACAGGTCTACTAAGGTCTTAGTACCATGAAGATCCGACGTATCATTGATGAGCAGCCAATCACGGTCCCTGAGCTCCGAAAAATTTTGCAGGTAATAGAGTCAGAACGCCGAGATCGTGAAAAAGATATGAGCTACGAGCTTCGACGCAGCATTGAGCTCATAAATCACATATCAACCGGCACAGTGGAGCGTTCTTCCGAATTAGTTTTGAGGCTTGCGGAGATTGAAAATGTCACACCCATCGTTGCATATCGTATCGCTGATCTCTTGCCAAAATCGCGTGAAGAAGTCCGTGCCATTTTTGGAAAGGATCGCTTTGCACATACAACAGAAGAGATAGACAGCATCATTGATCTAGCAATTGAGTATTCAGAGTAATCAGGAGGTATACATGCGAAAAGACAAAAAGGAGATCAATGCAATTGTGCTTGACCTCCTTCTCAGTGGTCGTTCTGATGATGCACGACCCGCATTTAAACGTGACCCTTTAGTCCAAGTGGTTGGTTTGGAGCAGTTTAAGCTGCTTGAACTCGTGCCAAAGCACCTGGATATTGTTATTGGGCAATCCGTGTATATAGGTGGAGGGGAGCGCAAAGATATCGAACGGGTAATGCGACGTATTTCTTATGATGATTTAAGTCGTGGTGCGGTTCAGGAGCTTCCCTTTGTGCTTACAAAGATCGTCATGGATCGTGAGTCAGAGTATGTAGATTTTTATAATAAATCCATTTCGATTACTCCAAAATTACATATGCTCAGCCTCCTTCCCGGCATTGGGAAGAAATTGATGTGGGAGATTATTGAACAACGAGAAAAAAAGCCATTTGAAAGCTTTTTAGATATATCTGAAAGAATTAAACTTCTCCCACATCCTGAGAGACAGATTGTCAATCGTGTTATTCAAGAGTTACAAGAGCATCAGACAGTAAAATACTGTCTGTTTACTTCACGGTAATTTTTTGGCAAAAAATTGCGTAAAACCTATTGGGGTATGCTCGTGCGACTCGCATACCCGTCATATGGTTTTTCATTTGCATATTTGATACCTCTTGAGCTATCAAACGAAGTAAGGATGGCACAAGGGTAGACGTGACCTCGCCGTTTTTGGTGAAACTTTCTTTTATATCGTGAAAATCCGTGATTATCACTTGTTTATGGTGTCAAACGCTGTTGTTAAACTATCATCAATCGTAACTGTTCAGTCGGCCCGCCTCACCTTACTGAAAAAGGCTGTTTCATCGAAGCATTTTTGATCGCGACAAATGCCGAAATTCCCCTTTTTCGTGCGGTGCTGATGAAAGAGTATATGAGTGCGAAACCCTCTGCTCCTTTTTTCGTTCGAAAATTTCGGACAAAATCCAGAGATTAGTATCCGATAGAGATAATCATCTCCAAATCGTAGTGCGGAATCGTTCTGGTAACTTGGCGATTAACCTCCGTAAGCACCTGTCGGAAATCCCGTCAGGTTGCCTCAGCAGCCAGTTTGCCTTCTG
>JAITWW010000128.1 GCA_031285085.1 Candidatus Methanofilum arcanum | reverse complement strand
ATGCAACTTTGAAGTAAGTACATGGCTTTGCAAGAAGTCTATTAAATGATCTGAGGTAATGGTACATGAATTTATGAAAAAATCAATCATTGCAGCAGTGTTCATAGTTTTTCTCCTTCTTCTCGTCTTTTTCCCTCTTGGAAACATGGTTATCAGGAATGAGCCTATCATAGAGGTGCAAAGCGTAAAAATAACAGAGATTACATGGTCAACGATGGGCTTTGACGTAATTCTTGCGATTACAAATCCATACCCCATCGAAGTGACGGTCACTGAACTTACCTATACGATCACCACAGAGAACTCTGGTGACCTTCTCGTTCTTGCAACCGGCACAAGAGAAGGGATGGGGGATCTCAAAGTTGCAGGCTCATCAATTACAGATATTCTCATTCCAGCGCAGATGTACAATAATGAAGCTATGGCTGCTGGAATAGAGTTTCTTACACAGGGAGGTATTGATATTATCGTATCAGGATCTGCAAAAGTGGATTTAAAAGTATTTCAGCCAGAGATTCCATTCTCAAAAAAATTCACCCTTACAAGAGATGAGTTACTCTTGGAAATGACCGGAACAAAGGATCTCATACATGATATCAAAAGTGAGATCCAAAGTGCTGGCATGAATATTGCATTAAAACTTCTCTTCCCCTCATAATCGTGAAAATCAATTGTGAACAGCATGATGGATAAACAGGTATCGTTTCTGAAATGAAGCTTCGACTCCGGTAAATTCTTTGTGGAAGCGGGCGAATAGATCCATAAAGACGAAAGCGATGAAACCCGTCTTGACAAGAAAGGAGACTCACAATGCAAATCGCTCTGACTAAAAAGCTCGCACAAGCAATGGGTGTTAAGCCCACCCCCCCTCATGATACCACTGAGCCACTGTTTTCATGGACAGCTAATTGGGTAAACACCTTTAGCAACCGCAAAGAGGACATGGTCGTAATGGTGAACAACGCCACCTGCTTTACTGTTTTAATCTATGGGGTAAAGCGCGATAACTTTTCAGACATAGCGGAAAAAATGACAACAGCTATTCGCAACACTTTGCTTGCGATGAACCTTAACCCAGAAGCTGTGGAAGAGTACCTTCGACAGGCCGGTGAGGTAGAGTTTGTCTCTAACTATGATCGTAAAGCGACAGCTTGGGTGAGTCGGCAAGGGAAGAACGGGGCATATTTTGTTGGGCGTTGTGTAAATGAAACAGGAGGTGTTCTGAAGTTTAGTGACTCTTTGGGGTATGCTATCTGCAGATATCCGGTTAATTATAGTAAAAGATCCGCTGATCAATTTTGTCCCGACAAGGAAATAATAAAAGGTTTAGTGAAACTCACAGGAAAACCCGCTTATAAGTACCGCGCTTTTGAAATTCTCATCACACTTGATTTGGAGATATATAAGGCAAAAAGGCGCCTGATTGTTCCCGCTGATATAGAATTCCCCAAGCTGCACAAGGTACTACAGAACGTGTTTGGCTGGAAAAATTGCCATATACACGACTTTAACGTGTTCGACAACGAGAGTAATGAAATTGTTTCCTGGTTGGTTATGAACGAGGCCACTTCTTTTTATGACGACGATGCTGTTGTGGAAACCGGGCATAAACTCTCAGAATACTTCCCAAAATATACGAAAATAGTGTACACCTATGATATGGGAGACAGCTGGGAACATGAAATTACATTTGTGCGGGTAATTGAAGAGCATAACGAAGAATCCCCATACTTGCTCGAAGCCTCTGGACAGACTCCACCTGAGGATGTTGGCGGCGTTTACGGTTTTTTAGAGTTTCGAGAAATTATGCTCGACCCAAATCATCCTGATTATGCCGAAACAAAAGAGTGGGCAGGCTATTGGTCACCGGAACTACGGGAGTGGGATACCAAACCCAAAGTAATATGGTAATGAATGGAGGTTTGTTACCCCTTTCACTCTTTTTGCCTCTTATATGAGATTTTTTCAGAACTGTGGTTTTGCAGGGAACATCATTCCATCATCGCGCAACAGGTCTCATTCGTCTTGGAACCTCCTCTGGCAAAAAAGAGATGGGGATGGGTGAATAACTACACAGAGAAAAGATATGATGGAAAACTCACATGAATATCAATATCACATAGCTTTTTGCTACGTACGGTGATTAATTATATAAGGTTCAAAGACCCCAAGACGGTGATAATCATACTTTGGATTTCAACATCTTGTCTCACAAACTCACCACTTGATATCGCACTTGAGAGTATTGGCTCACTAACCAAAGGAATCGAAATCGTAGATGGTGGAAAACATTATATCCGAAAATACGACATTTTGGAGTCATATCCATATAAATATGCTTTTTTTCTGAAGCACTTCGATATAAACCCTGCAAGTACCATCGAACCCATACGCCAGGCTGCAATTGATACAATCAAGCAGCGCTTTTCGATCGCTGCAGAGATTGGAGCTCACGTTATTATTTACCCTGGTTATGTTACGTTTTCAGTGGATCTTTTAGAAGCGAAACAACAGCTTTCCCGCTCACTTACCGAATTGATGATCTCTGCGCAAGATATGGGAGTTACCTTTATGGTTCGAAACACAGGAAGATCAGATCTCTCATTACTGCGAACACCTGATGAACTTGCTTCATTGAGTATGGTTCCACTCTCTCTTGATATTGGAAATGCCCACCAAAATAATTGTTTAGAGGATTTCTTGTATGAAGGAGCCTCACGCTACATCTGTTTATATGATAATAATGGGTCTACCTCAGAACATCTTGATATTGGGAAAGGGACAATTGATTTTTCGCGTGTTTCTCATGGGATGCGTGCAAATGGAGCAACTGGTGTGCTTGAGATGCCAACCTATCAAAGGGCATATGAGGCAATGAAAGCACTTCGACGCTTTGATATAGGATAATCTCTCCAAACAAGATATATGAAAGCTTCTCATTATAGAAGATATAGAAGAAGAACTACACTTTGGGTGGGTCAGATATGACCAAGTATCAACTGATGTCATGGAATGTAAATGGAATTCGCGCGGTTGCAAAAAAGGAAGTTGATGCAACAGGAACGCCATTTGATTATTTTTTGCAGAATAGTGGCTCAGATATTATATGCATTCAAGAGACAAAAGGTCATGTACGAGATCTTCCAAAGCAGATCACCCATATCCCTGGATACTTCTCTTATTTTGCACAGGCCACACGAAAAGGGTACTCTGGTGTCGCGGTGTATACACGAAAAGAGCCGGAGTCGGTGCAGATAGGGCTTGGCATTCCTGAGTTTGACGAAGAAGGAAGAACAATCATTGCAGAGTATGAGGAGTTTGTGCTCTGTACAGCATATTTTCCAAATGGTGGTGCATCAAAAGAACGTCTTGCATACAAGCTTCGGTATTATGATGCCTTTTTGGAGTATGTCACAAAACGGGTCAAGGCAGGGGATCAGGTTGTGATATGTGGAGATGTCAATACTGCGCACATGGAGCGAGATCTTTCTCGCCCTATTGAAAATCAGCACAGATCAGGGTTCTTAGATATTGAGCGTGCATGGATAGACCGGCTGGTTGCGGCAGGGTTTATTGACACGCTTCGTATGTTTACATCGGATTCAGGACATTATACATGGTGGGATTACAAGACTCGTGCACGAGAACGAAATGTCGGATGGAGAATTGATTATTTTTTTGTGTGTGAGAGCTTGAAAGATACTGTTTGTTCTACATCAATTTTAACAGACATTACCGGTTCTGATCACTGCCCAGTGACTTTGGAACTTTCATTTTAATGATGCTTTATTTGAGATGAATGAAAAACTATATGCAAGTATGCTCGTGATATCTATAGTTAAGAATCCATGTAAGCCAATTGAGGAAGCATGATGACACGAAATATTGTTATTGAGGCGATGAATCAAACGCCTATTGAGAAGCAACGGATTGAGTTAGTTGAACGAAAGTGTTTAGGCCATCCAGACAGTATTGCAGATGGAATTGCAGAGTCTGTAAGCAGAGCTCTTTGTAATATGTACATTGAGCAGTGTGGAGGAACACTGCATCACAATACTGATCAAGGCGAGATCGTTGCTGGTGAGTCATATCCTGCATTTGGTGGAGGAAAGATTGTAAAACCGATCTATATTTTACTTGATGGACGTGCAACAAAATCTTTTGAGGGAGTAAATCTCCCGGCAGATACAACAACAATTGGAGCAGCAAAAGATTATCTGCGAACCCTGCTTCCTGAGTTGAATCTCGATAAGGAGGTCATTATAGACTGTCGTCTGGGAGCTGGTTCAACGGATCTTCGTGATGTTTTTAAATCAGATTCTAGTGCTGTCATACGGGCAAATGATACTTCATTTGGTGTTTCATATGCTCCGTTCTCAGAGGTTGAGACCTGTATCCAAAAAATATCATCACACATAGATAATACTCTTCGTCCGAAATTTCCAGTATATGGTCAAGATGTAAAGATTATGGGTTTTCGAGATGGAAATGAGATGACCTTTACGGTGTGCTGTGCAATGGTTGACAGATATCTCAGCGGCGTTGATGAGTACATTGATTACCGATCCAAGTTGGCAGATGAAGCAACAAAGGTTGCAAAAGGTTGTACGGATCGAGCCGTGAAAGTGGAAGTAAATACCGCTGACCGTGATGATGAGTGTAGTCTGTTTATGACTGTGACCGGGACCTCTGCTGAGATGGGAGATGATGGCTCTGTTGGGCGTGGAAATCGTGCAAACGGATTAATTACCCCACATCGACCGATGAGCATGGAGGCAACGTCTGGAAAGAATCCAGTGAACCACATCGGAAAGATCTATAATGTGCTGTCACATGAGCTTGCTCATGCCTGTGTGAAAAGTGTTGATGGCATTGAAGAGATTGAGATTCGGCTTTTGTCACAGATAGGAAAACCAATTGATCAACCTTTGATTAGTAGTGCACGTATTATCCCACAGGATCCAGCCTCATTTGCCTCTATTCAGAAGGATGTGCATAGTATTATTGATGCTGGACTTGCTGATATCATATCTGTTACTGAACGTATTATTCAGGGAAAGGTACAGACATTTTAACGTAACGCTGAGAATCAACAAAATAAGTTACTTTTTTTTATATGTCTCGTGTACTTACTGATGATGAAAGAAGCATAGATTCAATTCGCATTGCAATTCCAAATAAAGGGAGAATATCTGCTCCTATTCAAGATTTAGTGGAGCGTTCTGGTCTTGGGATGATCGAAGGAGAAGGAAGATCACTGGTAGCAAAAACACATGATCCTCATGTGAGTGTGTTGTACTCCCGTCCCATTGATATTCCTGAGTATGTTGCTGCAGGGGTCTGTGATCTTGGAATTACAGGATATGATATGGTGATGGAGCGAGGGTCTGATGTTGCGGTGCTCTGTTCACTTGG
>JAITWW010000077.1 GCA_031285085.1 Candidatus Methanofilum arcanum | reverse complement strand
GCTCGTAAACTACTCAAGCAGGACAGGCTGATTGAAGAAATTATTGAGATCACAGACTTGACCCGTGAAGAAATCGAGGCTCTGAAAGAGAAAGACTGACAGTGTGGGACAGTGCGGCTTTGTCATCTTTCACTTTTATTTGTCATGGAAGTTAATTTTTGAAAGCTTTCCAACCGTACAGGTAGAAATTTTTCGCCAAAAATGTACAGAGAGGAGTCGTTCGGTGTATGTAGAACTGATAAAACACACTCCATCTCTTCGGATCTCAAGTATCAACCCATCTCAATTAACCCTTCTCACTCACAACGAATAATCATGCAGAAATGGATTGCAGAGCTCTCAGGGGAACATGACCGCCTGCCTGCTGCCGAACTTGCCTGCCTCGGAACCGTACTTTTCACCGCTACACAGGTTGCAATATTCAAAGCAGTACCATCTGCTCCATTTCACCGCCTCGCTCTCACACACACCGTAATGGAGTATATTGGAGAATGCAAAGCAACTTTTGACGCATTCGAAGCATTTCTTGCAGATGCAAGCCTAAAAGAAGAGAAGAAATTCTGTGGCCGAATGCGCAAAATGGCTGATGCACCAGGAGATCTGAGTACTTCACAATGTGAACGACTCATGGGATATTACATCAAAGGACAAGTATCAGTCTCTGCGCCAGAAATCATATACCGGGTGATTGTTGCAGGCGATACCTGTTATATCGGAAAGATCATCTGGGAGATAGACAGAGACCCCTATCACGCACGAAAACCCGGAAATCGACCTTTTTTCCATCCAGGTGTCATGATGCCAAGAAATGTGCGGGTACTGGTAAACCTCTCCCTTGCACAACCAGGAGACTGTATCTTAGATCCCTTTGCAGGAACAGGTGGAACACTCATTGAAGCACAGGAGATCGAAGTAGCCTCGATTGGAAGTGATGCTGATGTATATATGATCGAAGGCCTGCGAAAAAACCTCTCCATGGCATCTTGTCTTGTTGCAGATGCAACAAAACTTCCTTTTCAGAGTTCAACAATCTCACACATTGTTACCGATCTCCCATATGGACAATCAGTATGCCTCATTGGAGCAAAACAAGACACCCTGTACTCACAATCACTCTCTGAAATGGCACGAGTACTCATGACAACAGGCAGAGCAGTTGTTGTCTCACACATCGATGTTCGCCATATTGCAGAAAAATACTTTGATATTGAAAACTTTTTCGAACAAAGAATTCATAAAAGTCTAACCAGGAGAATAATGGTTCTTCAAAAAAGGTGATGAACTATGACAATACAATGACCGACACAAATAATGTAACTACAATAAATACATAAATAGAACGAATAAAAGTGGCAAAATGTATCAAAAGTACTGCTGCTTGGTGAAGAATAATACTATGACATCATTGATACAAGATAATTCATACATGACCTCATTTAAAACGGATACATGGGACATTATTATCGGTGGAAAAGACCGAAAAACAAACGAAACAATTGCAGTTCATTTTCCATATACTGGTGCTGAGATCACACGAGTCTCCTGTGCCACTGCACAAGAGATCACTGAGGCACTTACATCTGCTGAGGCTGGATTTGCCATCACAAAAACACTCCCCCTCCATACAAGAATAAAAATTCTCACCGAGCTCGCTTCCAAGATGGAGGCAATGAGACAAGAACTCACTGAAACCATCATTATGGAAGGAGGAAAAACTCGAACACTTGCAGAAGAAGAGGTAAAGCGCTCTATTCTCACCATTCAACACTGTGCTGAGGCAATAGCTACACATGCTGAGGCCATGATTCCTCTCGATCGCGTTCCTGCGGGAGAAGGAAAAAGCGGAACCATCGTTCGTGTGCCAATTGGCATCATCGTAGGCATCACTCCATTTAACTTTCCACTCAATCTTGTCTGCCACAAACTCGGCCCAGCAGTTGCAGCAGGAAATGCAGTCATCATCAAAGCATCATCAAAAACACCACTTTCTGCACTCATGCTTGGAAAAATGCTGCTTGCAGCAGGTTTCCCTCCGCAAGCACTCAGCATTTTAGTATGCAACCACCCTGAAACAATGCAGCTCACCTGTGACCCACGTGTCGCTCTTGTCTCATTTACCGGGAGTGGAGATATCGGTCAGAAACTTCGTGCACAAAGCGCTGTCCCACGCATGATGCTTGAGCTTGGAGGAAACGCAGCAGTTATTATCGAAGATGACAGTGACCTTGCAGCTGCTGCAAAGCGAATTGTGCAAGGCGGGTTTAATCATGCTGGTCAGGTATGTATCTCAGTACAGCGTGTATTCATCAAACGCACAATATATAATCGCATGATCTCTCTGATTCTTGACAACACAACCAATCTCATCGTTGGAGATCCGCGGGATCCATGTGTGACAGTCAGTCCCATGATAACGCCTGAGGCTGCAAAAAAGGTGAAAACATGGATAAACGAAGCAGTAGAGGCAGGAGCAGTTATGTTACATGGGGGAACATATACGAAAACCTGCTTTACACCAACAATACTTGAAAAAACAACCCCTGATATGAAAGTAAATGCTGAAGAGATCTTTGCACCAGTCATTACATGTACTCCATATGACACATTTGAAGAAGCACTCCAGCTTGCAAATAACTCCAAATATGGACTTCAGACGGGAATTTTTACAAAACATATCGATCAGATAAGGTACGCCTTTGAAATGCTGGATGTTGGATGTGTTATCATAAATGACATTCCAACATTCCGCCTCGATCACATGCCATATGGTGGGGTAAAGTCCTCAGGTATTGGGCGTGAAGGTCCGGCATATGCTATACGTGAGATGACAACTGAGAAAATGCTCATCATCTCATAACTGTTCCTAAAAAGTGCATAAACCATTGCCTTTAGCACATATACAAAACTATCAAGGCATAGTTAGACCTATAGATTACTTTTTTTCAGATCAGAGCAAATAAATAAATATTATCTTGAATAATACTATGCACGTATAAAGAAGTTATATCATATGAACGTTGAGGAACACATGAAAATACCACGAAATATACTTGTTCTTTCATCCTTTGTGGTAACATTTGTCACTATACTGATAGCTACCGCGGTGGCAGGAACATTTTTTCAACCAACACCGATGAAAGCTCTGCTTATTGCAGCGTACTTTGCAGGATGGGTTGCTCTCTTCGTCTTTTGTATATGTGCTTTTTTACCCCCGAAAGAAGAAATCACAGGAGAAGTTGCAGCAATGCTTCTTGGAACTCATAAAGAGAGAGAAACTCAAAAGAAATCAGAGTCTTTCCCTTCTCCAGCAGAAGAGATCAAAAACCGATCCCCTCATTCAGAGCTTCCAGTACGGGAACGTATTGCTGCATATGTAATGGAGCGGCGCCGTGAAGAAGGTATACCTGCGCCTGTCCCACTATTCCAAAGCTCAGTAGAGGAAAAGAGAGGCACTTTTCCAGGATCTTTTTCACCTCCAGGAGTGGCCTCAGTTGCAGCTGCTTCTTATGTGACATCATTCATGAATGACACGAAAGCATTTTCAGGATTTGGTGGAGATCCTGAGGTTGATCCAATACCAGATATCGTAGGGGAGATTAGATCAAATGATGATGCATATGATTTTTTAGATTTAAACGGAGATTTTTCAGTTAAATCAGATCTCCTTGGGAACAATCTTGACGATATCGGTGATTTCGGTGGCTCAGATGATGACAAAAAAATGAGATTTGTTGATGCACTAGAAGGCGGCGATGCACCAGATGCTGAGTTCTCTCATGACGAATTTCTTGCATATGATGCCTTCATGGAGAGAAAAGAGTTACTCCTTTCAGATGATGATTTTTTGGATATTGGGGAGATAGATCTCGAACCTCATGATTTGTACATGAAATGAAAAAAAGATCATGAATCTTCAACTGCATAAAAAATATTTTTATTTTGAAATATTCTCATGGCAGTAGGCAGTATATGGTAAGATCATGACTGTTATGATTCCAGAAGAGCTCACACCATTTTTGAAAAAAGAGTTGGAATGTGATCAAGATATGCAAAACCTCACGAGGAGAGACCATATTATCAAGCTTTTGGAAAGAGGCCAGCAATCTGGATCATTTTCATGATGCCATAAGCCAGTATCAACAGTCTCCACTGTTGATCATATGACTATCATACCAAACTCCAAACAGATTCAGTCTGGAGATCTGACTTGCTCCTACATCTTCATATCTGATATATAACAATAGATAAAATAGATAATAGTGAAACGGTACAAACAACAAAGAACCAATACGATGATAGAGGTGACGAAATACAATGAACGTTGACATAACAGTGGTCTTAGAAGAAGAACAAGTAGATGCACTTATTGCAGTTGCAGATAAAGAAGGGAGCACCCTCTCGGCTCTCTTTCGTGATATGGTTGCGTCGTACATGGGTGAACATGCCGCTGCTGAGCGTGCATGTCTGTGGGCATTACGCAGACAGTTTCATAAAACAATAACTACCCAAGAAACAGAAAAACTGGATGATACTGAGCAGTCTGAGGTTCAAAGCCTTCGAGATGAAATTGCCGCATTACGCAAACTGATTACTGAGCATCTCGTTCATCATAATGAAACAGGGTTTATCTCTCAACCACAAGAACAAAAACAAAACATGCCAAAAACATTGTTCGAAGACATACAAACAAGTGTCTCACCACCTGTTACAATCGATGAAACAATGCTTGGAAAGAAAAGAGAACCAGTATCTCCTGTTATCGAAGCTCCAACATATGGTTCATTTCACGATATTGAAGACAATAAAGAGTACTCTGTTGATGAAGTCTCTGCATATCTTGGGTTGTCAGCAGTAACGGTGCGAAAATATGCACGAGATGGAAAAATTTCATCACAGAAAAAAAATAGAGCGTATGTGTTTTTGGGAAAAGATGTCAGAGAGTACATCCTTACTTCTTCCCATGCAAAAGGATAAAGTGAGATATGATATTGAAAAGCTCGTATGTACATCTCCTTGTGCTATCCGGGCTGTTCATGTTCTGCACACCCATATCTGCTGATATATGTCATGAGCCATATCGCCTACTTGATGAATGTAGTACATATCCTCCATTTATCACCTCTCCTGGAGCCACTCACGATCTTGAAGAGATCTCTCGTATGAATATGCTAGAGCAACAACTGATAGATAGTGCAAGGTTCGCACCGAGTGCTTCTTTCTCGCCGCAAAGGGGAATTGAGGAGGCTTTAGCAAAGGGAAGAGGTGGCTCAGCGCAAGTCAAATTCGGAACAACGGGTTCTTCTTATGCAACAACACATCGTAACTCAGAGATCTATCGTGTACATGGCCTCTTTGCTTTCTCAGTCTCGCATGGATCTTAGGTCTGAGTCAAATGTTGTGAGATGAGAATACAAAGGAACCTGCACTTCTACCCACTTCCACCACTTCTGTACCTTCTCTCCATCATACTGTTTTCTCCACATTTTGGTAGATAGGTTACTGATAAGAAAATACACAAAAAAGAGGCATTGAGCAAGAACTTTCAAAGTACAAATAAAAAGACCTTGTAACAGACATATGCCACAAATGCAGAAGAAGGAATCGTTAAAAACCATGCTGCAACAATTTCACGCACTGTACTCCATTTCACCGCCATATGGCCACGTGTTGTGCCAGCACCCATAATTGCTCCAGCAATGGCATGGGTTGTTGACACAGAGATACCAAAGATAGTCATCAATGCAAGCACACCAGTACCACCAGTAGATGCAGCAAATCCTTGATAGGGTCGAACATGTGTAATACCATATGCCATCTTTCGAACAACACGCCAACCACCAAGCAATGTTCCACCTGCGATCGCAGCGCATGACGCAACAATAACCCACGTTGGAACCTCAAAGACGGTGAGAGTACCACTTGCAACCAGTAAAGCGGTAATCATACCCATTGCATTTTGTGCATCATTTGCTCCATGTCCAACTGCCTGACCACATGCTGAGACAATCTGCAGTTTTTCTAAGGCACTATTCAGTTTTCCTGAATTTGCTTTTCGAAACAAGCGCATTAAAACAAGACCAAGCAGATATGCCGACAAAAATCCAAGCATGGGAGAGACAGTGATGAAAAGAATGATAGCAAAAATGCCAGAAATTTTAACAACTCCCGTCACCATTAAAAGTGGGACGGTGCATGCAAACCCAGTTAAAAAACCAGGAAGAAAAAGTCGTTTCGCATCTTCACGTTTATAAAACCCAATAGCTGCATATAAAAGAGAGACACTAATGCCACCAAGCAAAGCATATCCAATAGTGGCCTCCACTGCTTCAAGATTTGGCCATAAAACACCAGATAATCCAGAAGCTGCAATCCCTGCACCCACCAATCCCCCAATAAGTGCATGACTGGTTGAGATTGGAATTCCTAAATAAGATGCAAGAAAAACAAAAAGGACTGAAGAAACTAAAGCCATGCACAGAACCGATACACTCAGTGTTCCTGCTTCTAAAATACCAGCCCCAATTGCTTTTGCAATCGCAGTTGAAAAAAGAAATGGACCAACGAAGTTAAAGAAAGAGGCAAGTAAAATCGCTTTTACTGGAGAAAGTGCCCGTGTTGCAACAACAGTCGCGATGGAATTTGCAGCATCATTCAATCCATTTCCAAAATTGAAAGCAAGGGCAAGAAAGATACCAACCACAATCAATGCAAGTTCAAGTTCAACCATACCTATGCGTGCCGAATTGTCATATCAGAGAGCACATTTGCCGCGCTTTCACATTTATCAGCAGCCATTTCGAGGTCTTCATAAACTTCTTTATATTTTATAATCCTAATTGGATCAGAACTCAAAAACAGCTCCTTAAGTGCCCGCCCACGAATCACATCAACCTCGTTTTCAAGCCGATTGACCTCAATGCAGTGTGTTGATATCTCTGTTTGATACTTGATATTTCGAAGAAGGCTTACTGCTGATTGAAGCTCAATGGCACACTTTTGGACCAGGGTTGCCATCTCAACCATATACGTATCAGTTGCCTCTATATTGTACTCATCAAGATGCAAACAGGTGTCATGCATATAATCAATGACATCATCAAATGCTTTTGCAAGTTTTGAGATCTCATCAGGTTCAAAAGGGGTTGTAAATGAATCCTTCAATAGATCATAGACTTTATGTGTCGTCTGATCAGCCTGTGTTTCAATCTCCTTCATCTGAATTGCCTTTTGACTTATGTCAGTATAATCTGTAAAAACACAAACCAAATGATCAGCACCAAGTTTGATCTGGCTTGCAAGTGCATCAAATAAATCAAAAAACTCTTCGTCGTGAGGAACTAACCATTCTCTAAGGCCCACAGTTCACCACACTTATGTTAGCATGTCTCTGCATAAATCTTCTTAAAAAACAATAATATATAATATAAATATAATGTAAAAAATTTATATGAGTTGTAAAACATATATTACAATAGCCAAAAGTATCCCCATTACCTGCTCTGTTGCACAGCTCATCACTTTTGCAAAAAAGAAAGAATCTCATGAACCCACATCTCAAAGAAGAATGCAAGACACAAATACCGAAAGAACAGATGCACACATGGAACATGGAGTATACATGGAGCATACATGCAACCTTATCCCAATAGAGATGAAAAGAACAAGATGTAAGCGCAAATGGAGCTATAGGACAGTCTCAAACGTTCTCTAGATACATATAGATATATTTTTAGATGAACTCGTCATACATTTATTAATTATCGCCATTTCATAGAAAAGTACAGCCACATTGTTGATTTAATTCCATAATAGATGATCTCAGCTGTTCATTTCTCTGGCGTGACTATACGGAGGCTTTATTCATGAAGTGGGACGGGGTATTATCACAGACTCAAACATTAATCATCGCGGCCTTTGCTTTGGTGATCCTTTTTTTGCTTGGCATTTACTTAATTCAACTTGAGCCAGCACCTGAGGAGATTCCTACTGCAATGATTGAGATCAGAGCAGAAGGAGAAGAAAAAGAGTATATTATCCTGAAAAATCAGGGAGGAGATTCACTTACTCCTGAGAATACAGTCATCAGGATTAATAATGCCGATATCAGCCTACGTGAGATGAACTTTTTATATGGTGCGACCTGGCCATGGTCACCTGACACTGAGATTCAGATCTGGTACCCACATGAGGATATGACGCGGACCGTTGAGGTATATACAATTGCAGGACGGGATAAAAAAATGCTGCTCCAAGATAGAATTTTTTTGGAACCCCCTGAAAAAGTAGAACCAGAACCACTCCAAGTTGTTGAACTTGCAGAGATCTCAAAAACGCCAGAACCAGTACTCGTAAACATGATAGAAGAAGATCTAAATCCACTTGTTCCGGTACTTACCGATTTCATCGCAGATGTTCATGTTGGTGACCCACCACTGACAGTACAGTTCTGGGATGTCTCACGGGGTGCTCCTTCTGAGTACCTCTGGAACTTCGGAGATGGATCAACATCTGAAATGAAAAATCCAATTCACACATATTTTGTACCAGGAAGATATGATGTAAGCCTGCGGGCATCAAATGCCTATCACAGCGATTACAAAGAAGTGGAAGGATTTATTACCATTGGATCTCCACCAGTTGCAGAGTTCTTTGCTGATCAAATAGGAGGATACGCTCCACTAACAGTTCTCTTCACAGACCTTTCACTTGGTTCACCAAAGAACTGGGAATGGAGCTTTGGAGATGGCTCAAGCTCAGCTGAAAAGAACCCAGTCCACATATATCAGAGTCCAGGAGTCTATACTGTCAGCCTTATGGTAACAAATGCATACGGAACAAGCAAAGAGATGAAGTATGAGTATGTAACAATTCAACCGCTGACAAGCTATGATGTCTTCATATCAGAGAGTACAACTGGGTATCTCGCTGATGATGGCTCTATTACATTTCGCGTATTAAAAGAGCCAAGCACGATAAAGATAGGTGGCAAGATTGTTTCCTTTCATCTTGGCGATCTGGTGCAGCTCACGGTACATAATGGAATGCAAGACGGGCAGATATATATTGTAAATAATGGACTCCATGAGTTCAAATTTGCAGATGTGACATTGCTTGTCAATAATGAGGTCATTGCACGAGGACCAATAAACAGCGTGCAAGTTGGAAGATTTGACAGTTACCGATCTACACTTGCTCTTCGCATTCCAGGGGGTGACACGTATACAAAGTTCTTCCTCGATTCAAAGCAGATTAGATATCAAACAACTCCACAGATGGCCTTGTCTGGTCTTGGACCAGATTATGCAGGGAAGATGAGTTATAAGAAATCTGCAAGTGCTATGAACTACCAGGGTGGTATTATCTCATATCAGGTTGCAGAATCTCATCCTCATTTATAAGATCAAAAGATCCTTCCCACAGATTTCAGCTGCGTAGCTTCGTATATGTGTGTATAAGCCCGAACAGAAACAATAACAAAACTTTTTTGAAAGAGAGAAAAATGACAAAGAAAGATAATTTCGAAATGAGTTCTCATAGCTATGCAGATAGCAATGAGTTGGTTGATGAACACATGATTGATGAACATATTATTGAAGCTATAGGGAAGTGCAGAATCGTTGTCAGAGATGGAAAAATCGTAGAGGTCGGTGAGGGCATGATCCAGGACTGCCCACTTGCGAAACGATTTGCTGTGCCTGTTGAAGAGATCCGCCCAGATGCAGTTGCAAAAAATATCGAGATGCGAATTGCTGCATTTGGGATGTGCACACCAGATCGAGATCTCTACTCTGATGATGCATTTGTTGGATTTGGAGCAACAGAGATTATATCATCATCTCTTGGAACAGAGAAAGAGTCTCTCGTCGATGCCGCAGTTATTGCTTGTGATGGAGCAGGCACGGTTGTCGTCACAGATCCCCGTATGGTGCAAGGTATTGGAGGAAGGATGTCCGGGCTGGTTAAGACCGTTCCATATGCATCAGTAATTGAGCGTATCATTGCTGGTGGAGGGTATGTGCTTGACCCAGATACTGCCAGAATGAATGCAGCAGAGGGTGCTTTCCTTGCGCAAAAGATCGGATTTACAAGGCCAGCGGTAACAGTTGTCTCAATGGATGATGTGGCTGAGATCAAAAAAATCTGTCCTGATGCCGTGATTATTGGAGTGCATTCAACTGGATTATCTCATACAGAAACAGAAGCACTTGCAGCAGAGGTTGATCTTATGACAGCATGTGCCTCACGTATTGTTCGTGAGATATGTGGGCCAAAGGCAATTATGCAGGCAGGAACTGGGATCCCTGTCTTTGCATTGACGAAAAAAGGAAAAGAGATGCTTGTCAGACGTCTTTTAGATATCTCTCGTCCATTAGTTGTAACCGGTGCGAACTTGCCGGTACAGGATGGGGGCCCAAGACCACTTATCTAGGCCTGAAACCTAGGCCTGGTTGGTTCGTAAATGAAAACTGTTCTCACCTACAAGCTATGACAGATACCAAGGATCATGAGCATGGAAAAGTAACCCCTGCGATGCAGCAATATTATGCTGCAAAGGAGCAGTATCCAGATTGTATCATTTTCTTTCGAATGGGAGATTTCTATGAGACATTTTGTGAGGATGCTGAGATCTGTGCCCGTGAGCTTGAGATAACCTTGACTTCCCGAGGAAAAATGGGAGATGGAGAAGCAATTCCCCTTGCAGGTGTGCCATATCATGCAGTTGAGAGCTACCTTGGCCGAATGATCCAAAAAGGGTACAAGGTTGCAATCTGTGAGCAGATAGAAGATCCAAAAAAGGCAAAGGGTGTGGTGAAGCGAGATGTTGTTCGTGTCATTACACCAGGAACGGTGATTGACGCAAATCTCCTTTCCTCAGATCATTCTCGTTTTTTAATGGCTCTGTGTGAACACACAGATGAGGAAGAGGGTGGAAAAAAGACGGGACGAGGGGAAAGAAAGCAAAAAAGTATTGGGCTTTCCTTTCTTGATATCTCAACTGGTGAGTTTTATGCAACAAGCATTGAGACCCCTGAGGTGTTACAAAAGAAAGAGAAAGATTCACGAGAGTTTTTGTACCATGCCATTCTTGGAGAGATCTCAGCATTTTCTCCGGTTGAGTGTATTGTTTCAAATAACGATACCCACGAGTTACATGCTGCTTTGTCAATGAATGGTATTGTGATAACTCCTTGTGATCCTGATCTCTTCTCCTACGGGGCTGCCGTTGATCTTTTGACGAAGCAAGCAGCAGATCATGGCACTGATTTTCATGACACGCTTGCATCATTTGGAGGTCGTGGTGTCCCTGGAGTTCGAGCTGCAGGAGCTGCCCTCAACTATGCAAGAAAGACACAGTTTCATGATCTGGGCCATGTGCACCCAGTGATGCGTGTTCCCCCAGATCATATGGTGCTTGACAGTATCGCACTTCGAAACCTTGAGATTATAAAGAGTATCTCAGAGCGAACAGAGACGGGGACACTTGTTGAGACGATTGATCTGACGAAAACCCCGATGGGAAAGCGTCTGATTCGCAGGTGGATAACAGTTCCTCTTGCTCATGTGGCAAAGATAGAGGAGCGACTGGACGCAGTTTCCTGGATGTATGAGAATACGGCAGTCCGCCTTGAGATGCAAGCCTTGTTGTCAAGATATCCAGATATTGAGCGAATTGCAGGAAGAATTAGCTATGGGAATGTCAGCCCACGGGATCTGGTAACACTGAAGAATGCTTTGGTTACTGCACAGCGGGTACAGGCATTATCTTTGGCTGCCATTGATCTTTCACCTGCGCTTCACTTGGCATGTCATTTGATTCAGGTGCCAGAGGATGCAGTTGCCCTGATCTCTCATGCAATTGTCGATGATCCACCTGCACTTGCCAGAAAAGGAGGGATGATACGAGAGGGATATCATGATGAGTTGGATCATATCCATGATGTTTTGATACATGGAAGGCAGTGGATCTCTGATCTGGAGCGAGAAGAACGGGATCGTACCGGGATTAAGTCACTTAAGGTGAAGTATAATGGTGTTTTTGGTTATTTCATTGAGATTCCACGCACGCAGGCTTCATCTGTTCCAGAGGAGTATGAACGGCGTCAAACGATGGCAAATGCAGAGCGGTATACAACCAAGCGGCTTCGAGAGCTTGCAGCAGAGGTTGCAACTGCTGATGAGAGGCACTCGGCTCTTGAGCAGGAGTTGTATGCTTCTCTAGTCACTCAGCTTCGGATGTATATCTCAAAAATTCAAGAGATATCAAGGGGTATTGCGATACTCGATGTCTTTATCTCATTTGCAGAGGCAGCACATAAGTTTCGATATGTTCGTCCGGTTTTGACTGATGATGGAGATCTGTTGCTTCGTTCGGTGCGACACGCGGTGGTTGAGCAGATGCTTGGAGACAGATCATTTGTGCCAAATGACTGCGAGATGCAGCATGGTGGAAATCAGATATGTATTATTACCGGCGCAAATATGGCTGGAAAGTCGACATATATGCGAAGTGTCTGTCATGCAGTGATTATGGCACAGGCGGGGTGTTTTGTTGCGTGTGACTATGCACGAATAGGTGTTGTTGATAGGATATGCACACGTGTTGGTGCTTTTGATGATCTGGCTTCTGGGCAGAGTACGTTTATGGTTGAGATGCGGGAATTAGCATCAATTTTGCATTCGGTAAGTGATAGGAGTCTTATTATTCTTGATGAGATCGGGAGAGGAACCAGTACACTTGATGGGTATAGTATTGCAAAGGCAGTGCTTGAGTTTCTGCATGGAAAGCGATCTACTGGTCCAAAGACACTGTTTGCAACACATTTCCACGAAATTATTGGTATTGAGTCTGAGCTTCGGCGGGTTTCAAACTGGCATTTCGCGGTGAAGGATACCGGCTCTGATGTGATATTTTTGCGTCGTCTCATTCCTGGTGCAACAGATCGGAGTTATGGTGTTCATGTGGCGGTTCTTGCGGGTGTTCCAAAGAAGGTCTGTGATCGGGCAACGGAGGTTTTACAGCAGGTTCTAAGTGGGAATGAGGCTGTGGGGGTGAAGCAGTATACGCAGATGGTGCTTGTTGATGAACCAAGAACAGCACATGCCAAAGAGGAGGAGGCTGTGCTTTCACGATTGAAGGAGATAGATCCAGATACGCTTCGACCAATAGATGCCTTGACGATTCTCTCAGATCTGTGTCATCAGGTACGACGGGGATGAGTGGTTTAAACATCCCAGGAACTAATCTTTAAAAAAAGTGGAGGATAAGCGGATATTTGTAATCCTTCATGCTTTTTACTCGCTAAATATCATTTTCATCGAATCAAAATCAATCGTCCATTTGTAATTCTTCAGATAATTGTGGCTGATTAGAGCATCTTCAAAAAATGACACATATGATAAATGTGCTTAATCTCTCGCCAATTTTCTCATTATCCGACACAAAGCTAAATTCAACATTATTATGCTCTATTATTTAAAATAAAATCCCAAATAATGTGTATATAGTTGATGGAAAAGGTGGCTAAATACGAAAAAACGAAATGAGTTATAATTATTGCGAAGATTAATAATGATGAATAAATACTTTTCAGCAAATTCAAGATACATTTAGCAAAATGGATGAAAACTGCTCGTGAAAAATTGGGTTTTAGCCCCCTTAGTTAGCATGGTATAGTGTAGTATAGATATCTAGCTCCATTTGCACTGTGGAAAGCAAAAAGATCGATGTTATTTCATGAGCCAAAATCTATACCACACCTTTTGGGAGTTTATTTTAGTAAAAATGAGATCCCAAAAAGTATGGTATAGATTTGGTATCAAATAATGCTAAACCCCGGTAAAATGTGCCAATTTGTTTTATATAAAGAAGTTGCATAACTAATACTAAGGAAAAATGACAAATCGGTATCAAAAAAGGTGGTTTAACTTCTTCATTCAGTATGGTATAGGGTGGTATAGACTTTCTCTTCAATCGTACTATAGATGGTGGTTTCTCTGATCCCTGACTCCATTAAATGTCATAAGCCAAAAGGGACTGAAATCCGTCATAAAAATGGGCATTATTACGTGTACAGGGTAAAGGGTTACTATGACAAGGTGGCACACAAATCAAAAAGCAAATCCCTCGGTTGTATTGGCCAAATTTATGAAGGGATCGGTTTTGTACCGAACAAAAAAGAAGCCGGGCTAATGGAACTCACCACTAAAGAGTACGGTGCAACACGGATTTCGATGGCCGCAAGCCAGGACATATTCGATAAACTCAGGGAATGCTTTCCATCAGATTTCATACGTATCTATACTATGGCAATATTGAAGATGTTGGGAAACTTATCATCGAAAGATCTGGATATAGCGTATACAAAGTCTGCGATATCTGTAATCTTGCCAAAAGTTCATCTCAGCAAGAATACAGTTCCCCATTTTCTTAGCAACTTAGCGCTGCAAAGAAGTGGCATGATAAAATTCATGAGGGAATATGCTCACTGCGGCGATGGTGGCATCATATTTGATGGAACAAGTTTTATCAGTGGAGCTCGGTTAAACCCTTTTTGTGAGAAAGGATATTCTCCTGGAAACATTGGGAAATCACAAATTCGTATGCTATATGCATACAATAGAGAAAGTCGGATGCCGATTTACTTTTTGATAGCACCAGGCAGTGCATCTGACAAAGCGGCCTTTGAGGCAGCGCTTGATGAAATTGGTGGTGTAGGATGTACGGTCATACTTGATAAGGGGTTCTTCTCTGCAAAGAATATTGCCCTACTCAATGGAATGGATTTTATTATACCCTTACAGAAGAACACGAAACTGGTCTCACATGAAATCAAAAAATTCTCTGCATATGAAAAGGTTTTGAACAACAATTTTTCCTACCACAAACGTATCATATATTTCACTGAAGTTGAGCAAGAAAAGTTCAGCGGGTGTAAGCTGTATATTTTCTATGATAATGAGCGGAGACAATACCTTATGGAAAACTACATGAGGAAAAAACAGGATAA
>JAITWW010000069.1 GCA_031285085.1 Candidatus Methanofilum arcanum | reverse complement strand
CGCAGAAAGAACGGCAGTTTGATCCCTCTCAAGCCATCTGACGAAGGAGGATGGCTTCAAGGGAGGCGCGTCCTCGCCGTGCCTGGCGAGTTGGGGAAAAATCTAGTAAAAGCACTTGGGGTCTGCTTCCGTTGGTCGCATACCCTTCGAATGGTTGTTCATTTGCGTATTGGATAGCCCAGCAGTAAGCGGATTTTCGACGCGAGTGACAAGCGGGACGCACAAAGAACGGCAGTTTTATCCCTCTCAAGCCATCTGACGAAGGAGGATGGCTTCAAGGGAGGCGCGTCCTCGCCGTGCTTGGCGAGGCGAGGTAAAAAAGAGATCAATATTGGGTATTTGATATTTAACAACCAGCGCAGTCGACGCTTGATTGATAATTAAATACTTTATTAAATGTGCTGACACCGCCTGCAACACTTGCAGTGTCAATGTGAGTCAGGGTTGCTGCAAGCTCGGTATAGTATTCGAGATTGTGGATTTCACTCCCGAAAGATGTTTCCCTCCTTGGAGCAGGCCTACCATTCGCATCAGTGATATTACCATCATATCTCCCCTCCATGATACTGACGGTGAAGGCTGTTGAAAAGATACCATCTGCATATCCAGATGCGGAGTTTGCATCCGGAGTAACTGCGATATCATAGTTCAGTGCTGCTGGAACACTTCGACCTCGTCCAATAATTCTCATCTCACCAATTGTCTGGACTTGGGCGGTAGTAACTGACATCAACTTGGATGATGCAGTTACCTTATTACAGAATGCTGGAATTGTATCTTGGGTAATTTCTTGTGCAAAGACACAGGTCAAGCCATCATCAATTGCCGCAGTCCAGTTCCCCATAATATAAAGGACAAAGGACTCTGCACCCATTAGGTGGGATCCATTCTGGCTCGTGTATGTCAGAATCTTGGCGGTTTCAATGTTGTACCGTCCAGCGCGCTTTCCATGAGTATCCAATGAGAAGGACTTCACTTCGGCGATCTGTCCACCATTGGTAGCAATGAGATCAAAGTAATTTGCAGTTCCATAGCTTTCAGCACTAATAAGGCTACCACCGCCCCTCACTGGTGGTTCGTTATTGATACCTCTATATGCACTATCCCATGTAAGGGAAGTAGTCTCCATTACTTGAGCTATCGCCTCAATACTTGAACTAACACTGAACATCTGGTTTTCTGAGATTGGTTGTGGGAGAAGATCCGCAGTTACCAAACCTGCAGTTATCAGAAAAATTATTGAAATAATCGCTATAAACCGCTCACATTTCATCTAAGTAGCCTCCAAGATTAATATACTTTAATTCTCAGCATTGTTGGCTTATATAGTTTCGTAACTACTTTTTGAATTATGGAGGATCATCACGGATGTATCATCAATTTCCTTTTACTAAATAAATCTCAGTCGCTTTATAAATGGATATATTTATCGTAGTGAGGGTTGAGGAACGGAGATCAATTTTTGAAACCCACTCAGAAAATGATGAGATAACACTATGGAAAGAAGCAGTAAAGCAAAAGATTATTTTACAAATTTACTTTTTTAAATCTTAAAGTCTCTATTTATCTTTCATACTCTTCAAAATTGTTTTCCGAGGGGTTGGCGATCAGCAGTGTTTGAGTTGGTAACTTTGGTCTGGATGTATGAGGTGGACGTAGGGTGGAGAGAAACTGTGTTCGAGTGTCTGGGTATATACATAGGCGTACAGATGGTCGTGCTTATGAGCAATTTTGGTAATGATGTTTCAACATGCTGAGGCTGGAATGTGGTTGAAATGAGATTGAAGTAGTAATAAACTTTATAATGATTTATGTAATTATGTGTTGAATTGCAAGGGTTGATACCCCAGACAAGATTGATTTGATCTCTATGTGTATACCAACCTTGCTTGCCAACTCAAGTTCATAGCAGTTGAGATTCAAGGCGACCTTCCTGACGGTAGCTGGTTGAGATAAAAACAGGATGATGGTTATCTATGGTGTTTTTTTACGAGGGAAAGTAACAGGGCCATGTATACGAGTCATCTCAAAAGCTTTGAGAGGAGATGAGAGGGAGTGAGAGGTGCCATGATGCAGAGGCACAGGTTTTCTGGTACACAGCAGAGCTGAGAAAGGAAAGATAGAATAGGAAAATCAGGGGGGATAGGAGGAGAGAGTGTACACATCCCATATCACGAAGGTGGAGATGCTATTTCAAAAACGTGGGGTTTGTAGCAGTTTCATTGATCTGCTTTGGCTTGAGCTGCATTCATAGTGTTCGCTTCATCGAATTTCAGGTTTAAAAAAAACTCCAAAACCAACCAACTCCAAAACCCCCGAACCTACGAACCATTACTCGATGAATATTGCCAAACTTTACATCAAAGCTAAAAAATGTCCAACTATGCCAATAACTGTCCCAAGAACAATAGCCATAATCGTAATTGGAATACAACTTTTTTTATCTCCTTTTGCTACCAGAATTGTTATAGGAATAGATAAGATAAGGGTGATAAGCCCACCTTTTAACCACCATACGTTTTCGAGCAATTTCAAATTATAAATGATAAATGGCATTATAAAATAGAATGCAAATGCAGATGATATAGCATATCTATCAAGTTTCATTTTAATCATTGGTGCTATATCTATAATTCCTACAACAATTCCTACTAATGCCGTTACTAAAATTCCATTCATTCGTACTTTCACCTCTTAATTAAACTATGTTTTACCAAGTACAGAGGAAGGTAACTCTTACAAGAGGGCAGAGGATCATATCTCCATACAAAGTGTGACATTACTCCCTCTTTGACTTCTTCTCTGTTGCAACATGATACTCAAAACAATCTCTCTCATGTACCTTTGAGAGCTGTGGCATTCCTTTTACTGTTCCTGGCTTGTACCCAAACATATGCTCAAGCTCCTGTTGCGCTGCATGCATAAAAAGAGAGATTGGGATACCTACCGGACAACGAAGTTCACACTGTCCACAGTTTACACATGAGTCTGCAACATGGGAGAAGCGGATTAGATGATACATAAATGGTGGAGGAACCTCATCAGGTACAACAAGCCACTCTTTTTTTGTACTGCAATCACGACATATACACAGTGGACATGCCTGTATGCACTGACCACAGCGGATACAGCGTGCTGTCTCACGCATAATGGTTTCAAGCCTCTGCCTTTTCTTCCCTAGACTCTCAAACTGTGCATCTTTATTTCGAATTGCAATACTTTGTCTCTCCTGTGCAGTTCTTTCTCTCTCGTCAATACCCTCACGTTCCGGTGCAATAAGCCAGATGGCCCTGTCAGTATCTGCCTGTGTGAGGATCTCGGCTCCTTTACCTGTGCATATCTCAACAAAAGTTACAAAGCCTGCAAGTTTTCCAGATACTCCCACACTCCCACATATAATATCACACTGCCTTGGCATGTGGGTGTCACATCGCATACACCAATCATGTATTGCTAAGCCACGTTCCTGTGCATCTGTGAGTGTGACTGCATACTGTTTCTCTTCTCCATTTTCTAGACCTTTTACCACAAGCCTTCCGTGATGTGTTCCAATCCACGTGACATCTTGAGCAGCTAGACCCCACTGAGTCTGCACAAACCGGTCAAGTAAAACAGGTGAAAATGTTCCAGAGCATGCAACTCCTATCAATGTTATATC
>JAITWW010000092.1 GCA_031285085.1 Candidatus Methanofilum arcanum | reverse complement strand
CCGTCAATCCCATTTGCGTGCAGAGCAATGAAACTCTGACCGGACAGGTGACCTTTGACTTCAGTACCACATGTCAGGACGTACCTGATATTTGGGTTTGAAATAATATTTGCAAGAATTTTCTCAAGACCGAGGTTTTCAGTCTTACACGAACCACAAAGGGCAGCTCCCGCGTCACAGATTGCTTGTTCATCAAGGTGTGAACCCATTGTTACCACAATGACTGAGCTCTGTGCACTTCCAACATGGAAATCACCCTGGACAACTGGCCAGCCTGCTGCTGCATCTGCCATATTAGAGCACCCCCATTATGAATGGAATGACCATGAACAATGAAATAAGCAGGCCTACTGCAAATCCAACAGTACCTGAATCCATAATACCTGACTCAAGTTTGTTGGTTCGTGCAAGAATTTGGCCTTTGTAGCTCATTTCATTGACCATGTCTACGATTGCGGTCATACGAACGCCACCTGTATTCTCGTCTGCCATCTTAGAACCCTCCAAGTATGAATCCAATGATCACGAATGAAACGATGAGACCAATCATAAGACCTTCAACCTTTCCTCCGTATACGCCTGCTGCAAACTTGTTTCGGTACCCGATGTCAGTTACCATCATCTGAATTGTTTTCATGCGGGCGTGAATCAGGGCAACCTCAGGTGACATCGAAGCTACTTCTCCGGTTTCAACTCCACCACCACTGTCATCGCTTAATTCAACGATAACTGGGCCCTCTGCAAATGCACCTGGATCTTTATCAATAAGCTCCTTGAGCTTTGCAGAGATAGCTCCAACATCTTCAGACTCCATGATATCGATAACTTCGACCTGTTCCTGGAATCGTTTGATATGATCTGTTGTCAGGTTCTCGATAAATGGAATTGCTCCTTTTGAATTAACGATCTTTCCACCATCAACCCCATTTGCGTGCAGAGCAATGAAACTCTGACCAGATAGGTGACCTTTGACTTCAGTACCGCATGTCAGGACGTACCTGATATTTGGATTTGAAATAATGTTTGCAATAATTTTCTCAAGACCAAGGTTCTCAGTCTTGCATGAACCGCAGATTGCAGCACCGGCATTACAAATTGCCTGCTCGTCAAGGTGGGATCCCATGGTAATAACTGCAACCGGGCTCTCAGCACTCCCTACGTGGAAGTCACCTTGAACAACTGGCCATCCGGCCGCTGGTGCTTTCTTTTCAGCCATTTGATCCTCCTACATCACCGCGATTGCGATAATGCCTGCAACTGCAAGTCCGATTGCTAATCCATACCACATGGCTGTTATACCACCAGCATAGAGCAGGGACTTCTCTCTGTTCGGAAACGATGCAAGTAATATACCTTCACCGGAAAGCATGTTGACAATGTCATCTGCAACCTTGTCGAGTTTGTCGACTTCTTTGATGATTGGTGCGAGTGACTCACCTTGTGCGGTCACAAAGCCCGAAAAAACATCACATCCAAGTCCAAACTCTGGAAGAACTGGAATCCATGACATAGTTACTTACCTCCAACCTCTCTGATTGGTTTTGCATCAAGCCACATGAATGCATCACGCTTTGAAAGTGCGACGTACTGGGTGAAGGTGTAGTACCATCCGAGAAGTGAAACAACGAGTGCGATCGTTGCGCTTAATCCGTCAATGAATGCGTAGGACATAACGGCTACGGCAATCATTGATAAAAATCCAACCTCTGCTGCAAGCATGAGTGTTCGGTCTTGGCTCTCATTTGGTCCGAGACAGGCGTTGAATGGGTGCTGTAAAGCCATTGCACCAAGGATGAAGATAACTGCAAGCACACTGCCACCGATAACTGATGCGCCAAAGAGTGGGCCGCCAGACTGAACAATAACTCCAAGCTCTGGAATTATGGCCATAATTACCTCTCCACTTCCTGCTGCTACAACGAGGTTGTTGAATCCAAATGAACCTGCACACATGGCTGAGAAACCAAGCATGGTGAGTGCCCCAACAATTGCCAGCTCACACATGGACATGACCATGACGGGGATGTTCATATTGACGATTGAGTTTGCGATGTATCCAATAATTGCACCAATGATACCTGCAATAATAATGGCTACAATTGGCGTTGCGATATCGAATTTGGTTGCAAAGACCATGGCGATTGCGCCAATTCCAAATGCTATCATACCAGCAGATGGAACACCGGTTCCAAGACCATAACTGCATAGGTGTTTGATCGTGTCAGATCCCCACCAAAGTGCAGCAATTGCTCCAATACCACCGAAGAATGCAAACCACTGCGTGTCAGTTAACTGATTGAGGTATGTTAAATAAATACATACAACTGACACGATCAGGCCATACATCATGATGGTATTATGCGGCATTCCGCCTGATGATGCTTCTATTTTAACGGTCATTTCTTATTCCCTCAGAATGCGACGATGATCAGGATCGAGATAAGCCCGCAAAATGCTGATGCCACGGCACATCCAATGATTGCACGTGGAACACGCTTGAACTTGGGGTCGTGTGGTCCCTCGATGGTTCCTGTAATATTATATGCTGACAGAACTGCGTTTATCAGGAAGAACCCAATTGCAAGGATACCTGCCAGTGATACTGCCAGAGGTGCTACTGCTTCTGCTGATGCCTCAAGCAGAACTGGAAGACCTGCTGAATAGACGAGAAGTAACTCAATGTAGATGAGAGTTCCACCAAGTCCTGCGATGAATCCTCCAACAACACCACCAACATAGGAGATAAATGGCAATCCATGTCCTTCTGTTCCCTGAGACTTGTATTCTGGGAAGGAATAACCTGTGATTGGATCTTTGTCTACCTTTCCTGATGCTGCTGGTACACCCATGGCAAACACATATGTTAAGTTCACCATAAGACAGGTAATTGCCATCATCATGCCACCACCAACTGCACCACCTAGTACTGCGGTAAGGAAGTCACCAGTTGCTGAGAATGCCCATGCACCTCCAAAAAGACCTGCAAGTCCAGCTCCTGCTGCAAGCATTGCAACACCTGTTGCGATACCTGGTGCTTGACCCATTGCAGCGGGTGCACCACCGACTGGAACAAAGTGAACTCCAAAGCCGATGAGGGCTCCACCAATGATTATTCCAAGAAGCGGAATAACGAGTCCTTCTGAGCCAAAAGCGAAGGTAATACCAAGAGCGATGATGATAATAACAATACCGACAGCAACTCCCTGCCAGTTTATTCCTTCTCCACCTGCTGCTTTTCCACCAAGAGCACTCATGATGATGCCTCCTCGCTTGTGTATGGACCGTATGTCTCACGTCCCCATTTTTCGACCCACAGATTGATTACTGCGAAGATCAGAATGAGCACGATTCCTGCAACGATTGCACCCCATCCACCAAGGGAAGTCTCAAAGAGAACGGTACGCCAAAGTTCAAGGAACACAATCAATCCAAAACAGATACCCGATGCCGGGCCAGCGAATTTAGTCGTAAACCATCCATTGTCAAGCGATGAACGCTCTCCAGCTTCTGCATATCGAACGATGTTCCCTGATGCAGAGATCGGCACACCAGCACCGAAGTTCTGGTTTTGATACTGGCGTTCTTTTCCGTAGAACGGATTTCCAGTTGCCGATCCTGCTGCACCAAGCGCAAGTCCCCATAGCAGTCCCAGAATCGGGAGTGCGAAAGGTTGCGCGTGAAGCACCGTTGCCATGAGATAGCACACCGTAACAGTACAAAATATTGCAATAAATGCATGTGCCATCGTCACTGAAAGCAGTGATTTAATAATATCGATATACACCGGCTGTTCGAACTTCGCCAAACTTGCCGTACGTCCGAGATATCCTGATATACAGTAAATACCCTGGACAAATACTGCCACAATTGAGCCGAGAATAATAGCAAGTGCCGGGTTATATCCGATCTGCAAAAAGGCCCATGCAACACCTGCCCCGATAGCGCACCATGCAGCATATGCTGGTGGCTCACCGGATATTGCTTTGTTAAAGATACGATGAATGTATCCCATCTGGGGGGCCAACTGAACCTGTGAGTTTGGATCACCCTGTGATCCGATATCTGATTCAGTATCTTCTGCAGCACCGGCTATCGTTGCAAGAGCTCCCGCTAATGCAGTAATTCCAATGCCTAATACAATCTCTTCCATAAACCTAAGTCTCCTGCGTGTATGTATTTCAGCAAACACAAGAGTAATTGAAGTTGATACCACACACATTGAGTTCTAACATGAATGTAGTTGTAAGTTATACTCTTTGTTATACTCTTTGTGGTTGTACTAATTCTCTGCAATAACGTTATTAAGAGTTTCGTATTTTAAGCCAGTTCATTGCCTGAGATCTAGAATAATTGACCCTTTTTTTTGAAAGAGTTGGAGGGATTCTGATTCAAACAAATTTATTTTTAAATATGGAAAATTTTGTACTTATTTCACTCATTTTACCATCACATAATACAAAAAATGACTGCTTTTATGTTGTTTTTAAAAAAGATCTATTTGTTCTATTCTTGCTTATTTTTCCATTATCTTATCTTATTGTTGAAATAATGAGGTAGTATAGATCTGATCATTTTTGCAAAAGAAGTGACATGCGCCATGACGTCAATTGTCGGTATGCTGATCTACATTTGGCGATATTTGGAGTATAGGTAAGATCCTTGTTTGTTTTTGCACATTTTGTCTCCTATTTCACATTATTCAAATTCACATTATTTCAATACATGTGATATTTTTGTTATATGTTTATTACATGTTGTTCGCATCTTGAATGGATGGCCTGATCTATTTTTACTTGAAAAAGAAATAGATAACAATGAATAGGCCTTCCCCAAGGACACTTCTTCAGAAATATTTTGGATATCCTGGCTTTCGACCACTTCAGGCTGATATCATTGATTCAATTTTGCGGGGACAGGATGTACTTGGTGTTATTGCAACGGGTGGTGGAAAGTCAATCTGCTATCAGATTCCAGCACTTGTACAAGAGGGCCTTTGTGTTGTTATCTCACCTTTGATATCACTTATGAAGGATCAGGTGGATGGTCTGTGTGAGAATGGGATCCCTGCCGCATATCTCAATAGCAGCTTGTCCTCTGATCGAAGGCGCCGTATTGAACATGAGATTATGAGTGGCAACCTGAAAATTCTCTACATCTCTCCTGAGCGCTTATCTTCCCTTGGATTTATGGATTTTTTAAAATCTGTTTCAGTGAGTTTGTTTGCAATTGATGAGGCGCATTGTATCTCTCAATGGGGGCATGAGTTTCGTCCTGAGTACCGAAAACTTTCTTCCATTAAGAGGTTTTTTCCAGATGTACCCATCATTGCCCTCACCGCAACTGCGACACCATCTGTTCGTAAAGATATTATCACCGAGCTGGATCTGCATGATCCTGCCATATATATTGGCAGTTTTAACCGACGAAATCTTATCTATGAGATCTGTGAAAAAACAAATCCTGATCGCCAGGTGATTGATTTTATTTTACAGCATAAGGACGAGTCTGGTATTATATACTGTTTTTCAAAGAAACAGGTTGATACTCTCACGGCACTTCTTCAAAAAAATGGGATAAAAGCTCGTGCATATCATGCCGATCTCTCTCCAACTGTCCGAAGCAGTACGCAGGAACAGTTTTTACGTGATGATATTTTGGTTATTGTGGCAACGATCGCGTTTGGGATGGGTATTGACAAGCCAGATGTTCGGTATGTTATCCATTATGATCTCCCCAAGAGTATTGAGAACTACTATCAGGAGACGGGAAGAGCGGGTCGTGATGGGGATTTTGCTACCTGTATGCTTTTGTATGCGAGATCCGATTTTAAGAAGATTGAGGGGCTGCTTCGAAAGCTTCCTGATGGCGTTGAGCGGCAGATCGGGTTTAAGCGGTTGAATGATATGCTTGGGTATTGTGAGACGCAATCATGCAGGCGTACGGTGCTTTTGACATATTTTGGTGAGAATTTTAATGAGATTTCATGTGATTCTTGTGATAACTGCAAGAAAGGAATCAAGACAATAGATGGGTATTCGATCCTTTCAAGGCTTGCAACCTGTATTGAGGCCTTAGAACAGCCGTATGGGATATCGCATCTTGCTGATATCATGTGTGGCAATGTGACAGAGAAGGTAAAGGTGCGTGGGCATGATATGCTGCCCTCATTTGGAGCTGGATTGGATGCAAAAAAGCCACAATGGATCTTTTGGATAAAGGAGTTGATCTACTGCGGGTATCTGACGAATACAAATACACAATACTCTGTTGTGCTTCCGAATGCAAAGACACAAGCTGCACTCAAGAAGGAGATCTGTGTGCGGCTTGCAGAACCAGCGTTTCAGTCTCTTCTGCAGATTGGAAGTGATACGAAGCAGAATGAATCTCTTGACGCAAGTGATGAGGCGCTCTATCGCCAGCTATGCGATCTTCGAAAGAATATCGCTGATTATGAGGAAGTTCCTCCCTATCAGATCTTTTCCAATCGAACGCTTCAGGAGATTGCCAGGAAACGTCCTCGAAATACGCATGATTTTATCAGTATCTGGGGCATTGGTGAGCATAAGCTCAAGATGTATGGAACGGTATTTTTAGATGCGGTTTGTTCGTTTCAGGTGCATGCAAAATAAATGAGAGTGTGTATGTGATATGGCATTTGAATGTTTGTGCTGTGGGGTTTGTTGTCGATATCTTGGTCCATATCATGAGGCATATGCGGTGCCATCTGATCCATATGTATATGATCTTGAGTTTACCCCATCTGGCGAGAGAATGCAGGTGAGTGTTTCAGAAGAGATGGCGCATCTGTTGTCTGATACAAGTGTGTTTGAGAAGTATCCTGAGTCCTGTCCCTTTTTACGGTATATCTCTGAGACTGAGGCACGATGCATTATTCATAGTACTCGCCCGGATTATTGTAAAAAGAGTGGATGCTATGATTATCTGATATGTGATCAAGATGGTATTATCTGTGGCAAGATTAAGAGTCGATTTGTTATCGGTGCTGATGAAGGTGTCTCTCAGATTCTTTTGAATTATTCTGATATTGTTTCACGGGCTCCATATGATGTTTTCATCAAAACAGTAACAGATGCACTGAGAGAGGTGGGTTATATCGTCTCTTGATTCATAAAAAGAATAGGAGTATGTAGTATGACACCATATTATATTCACGAGTTGGTTGGAGTATGATAGGCAGTAGATATGAAGAGATCCAGAATTTTCGAAAACTGATTGATGAGTCACCATATGTTTTTATTGTCGCTGTTGCAGGGGATAGCGGTTCAGGAAAGACTACATTTACTGATGCTTTGATGTCAATTTTTGGGCGAGATCTCGTCTCAACGATTACTCTTGATGATTATCATCTCTATGATCGTGCTGAGCGTGATCGTCGGCGTATCACTCCATTAGCACATGAAGCAAATAATTTTGAACTTCTTGCTACCCATCTTGCCACCCTTAAGCGAGGAGAGGATATTTTAAAGCCGGTGTATAATCATGATTTTGGGACATTTGATGATCCGATTTTGTTCTCTCCAACGAAGTTTATTATTCTTGAAGGTCTGCATCCTTTTGTTACCCCAGAGCTTCGTGAGCATATTGATTTTTCTATTTTTATTGATCCAGATCGAGAGGTGAAGTATCGCTGGAAGATAGATAGGGATATTGCAAAGCGGAATTATACCAAGGACCAGGTGCTTGCAGAGATCAAAGAGCGTGAGCCTGATTACTTGAAGTATGTGCTTCCTCAGCGTGCATATGCAGATAATATCATTACGGTCTCGTTTTCAAGCTTTTATGATCCATTGTATCCTACACTTGAGCAGAAGTACGCAGCAGCGATGAATCTCTCAAAGCCCCAGGAGTGTGTTCGTGATATCAATCTGAATATTGATCTGTTTTCACTGCTTTCAAGTTCTGATATGGATTTTATGATGCAATGCAGTTCAAAGATTATAGATGGACTTCTTTTTCGTAAGATTGCATTTGATGGAGAGTTGACTCCATTTACTGTTCGAAAGATTGAGCTCAGTATCGAGTCAGAAACTGGTGTGTATCCCATTAATCTCTTTCGAGATCGGGATATTATTACGGCAACGGATCTTGTGCGGTTGATTCTTGCATGGCGTATTATTAATTGGCGGCTTGTGATCGGGTAGATTTTTTCACCTGTAAAATTGGTAGTGGGTGGGTGTGTAACTGATTTAGAAAAACATTCATAAAATTCACAATTAATAAATATTATATTAATATTCATCTCCAATACCTCCATCTCATGCATGAAAATGGGAAATTTTCTTTAAAAAGCGCAATCAGTTGTAACTTAATCCACTACCGTAAAATTGTGGTACCGCAGCTGCATAGTTACGGTTCTCAATTTTGCAGGTGGAAATTTTTCAAGATTCAGTTGTCAAGGAATACTTGACAACTGCTACTGATGGAAAAAATTACCGTACATCTCCACTATGGATGTAGTAGGGGTGCTGATAGCTAGTCCAAATTCAACAGACCATTTGAAAAAAATGCGTCAACGTGAACTTATTTTGGGGAACTACGTAGGGACACATTGTCCCCTGGTAGAAATGATTGGAGAAAGTGGCAAAAAGAGAAAAAGCAACAGCAGACATTGTCTGTTACATGCAATATGAGTTGGATGCATTATAACTCAAAATAGTACTGTGAGGGTGGCATAATGGACGATAAGATCATATTTTCATTCGAAAATAAGCGAATTCGAACTGCTTGGAACGAGGAAGAGCAGGAATGGTACTTTTCCATTGTGGATGTAGTAGGGATGTTGACAGATAGTCCAAATCCAACAGACCACTTGAAAAAAATGCGTAAGCGTGATCTCATTTTGGGAAACTACATAGGGACACATTGTCCCCAGGTAGAAATGAGTGGAGAGAGTGGCAAAAAGAGAAAAGCATTAGCTGGAAACACAGAACACCTCTTGAACATTATTCAATTCATACCCTCACAAAAAACAGAGTCATTCAAATTGTGGCTAACCTCTATCGGAAGGGATAGAACAATAGATAAAAATACAGGTCCCCTTATGCCACAAATCGATGATACTGGCTTTTACAAGCAAGTTTCAGACCTTCTGGCTACAGCACGTAAGCACGCCAAACGTCAATTGGATACCACAATCACAGCAACCTATTACGAAATTGGGAG
>JAITWW010000129.1 GCA_031285085.1 Candidatus Methanofilum arcanum | reverse complement strand
GGTTTATGAAAGCCATTTCAGAGCAAGATATAAACAACGTTGCAGAAATAAAAACAGTTATAGTTGATGATGAAGAGATTCCGGTGCCAAAAGATGCATTTACGATTGTATCTGAGTATCAGGTTGCAGGAAGTGCAGTTGATATTATCCATGCCAATGGTTGGTGTGTAACAATAGCACAAACTGAAAAAGACATATAATTATATCCAGTTTTTATTATTTACCCGTAGTTCCCTATTGGACACTCTATCCACGAATGATAATAACATCTAATGCGAAATTCAGAGGTGATGTGCGCTTGAAACCTCTCCTGTGGATAGGATATAATATTCTACTCACATAGCATTTCCACATGCTCGCAAAGTATATAAATATTTTTCAAAATCTGCATACCACTTTCAAAAATAACGTTCAAACCACAGGGTTTTCACTGTGGATAGAGTTATTGGACGGGAATTACGGATCATTTGATTCGCAAAAAAAGGGGATGAGTAGTTATCCTTAGCCATCAAGGCCTGTACAATCATATGGAGTATCGCCGTCGTAGCAGATTCCATCGTTTCCGCCATTTCCACCGTTTCCGCCATTTCCACCGTTTCCACCGTTTTCACCGTTTCCACTATTTCCACCATTTTCGCCATCGGGTCTGTAATCACTTCTGTCATCGTCTGTCTCATCGACCATCTGACGGCTACTAAAATCCCATCCTTTTTGTTCATTATTGCCTATTGTCCATATCTCTCCCGTGCCGAGGTCAACGTCGAACTTGAGAGACCATACGCCATCACCATTTTCTTTTCCTTCCATAGAAGAAATGATAGAGAGTATGAGCCGTGCCTGAGACTGTGGTATATTGCTCATGCCCAGTCTCTCCATAAGCGCGAGGAGTTGCGCTAGCACTTGATCTGCATGCTCCTTCGCGAGCTCCTGTGACATACCCATTGCATGGAATTTATTCAGAAGCTGTGATTCTAACATCTGCATCCAGCCAACCAAAACTGTTCCATCAGTTACAGGAACAAAAACCTCTGTACCTTCATCGCCTGTACAAACATATGGGGTATCCCCATCGTAGCAGATGTCACCATCTCCGTCACAAGGATAGGGCTCGTCTCCGTCGTAACAGATCCCATTCTCACCTTCATCTTCTAGGCCTGTACAAACATATGGAGTATCGCCGTCGTAGCAGACGTCACCATCTCCGTCACAAGGATAGGGTTCGTCACCGTCGTAACAGATCCCATTATCCCCTTCATCAGCCAGTACCGGGCTTGCAACTATGAGTAATCCTGCAAGCATTAAACATATAAATAGGTATATATTTTTCATATCTATCACAAATTTCACGATTTTCAATTACAACGCGACAATGTTTTCATTGATATCGCTTAGGGTTATGTTCGATGGTTGGTGGTAAAAATAAATGAGGCCTCATTCAAAGAAAGTGGAACGAGTCAAAAGACTGTAACATGCACGAAAAACCACTTTCTTACTCAACAACAACTCTCAAACATAACTCTTGCATGATTGGCAAACGACTATAGGGAAAAACGATAGATTCACACACTCATGCGTGGCAGCTTTGTCAATTCCTGTATCTTTCGCGCTAAGATGCACTCTCACTGTCGTGATCCCAAACAACTCCAATGCGGATGAATAGATGATGTAGGTACCATGAATGCCCTACTGAGCATTGCATAAACGATCTTTTATGAGGTACACCTCATCTTTATTTTTATTCATTCATAATATTTAACATCTTTGAAATAGGAATTTGAGGTTGTCCAGTGATTGGACATTCCGCACCCTTTCTTGTTTTTTCTTCTCAATTTTTTCTAGGCTTATTTCAGCATTTTCCCCATGTAAAAACACATCTGTATGATTAAATATATTTTTTAATAAATATGTTGTCCACTTATTTAGAGAGAACTAAACTCATTCACCCACTTTATTTCTCCTTTCACCATCCCAACCGTCAGAAGTGATATAGATTAATAATATATTATCATTAGAATGTATTATTTGGTTGGTGGAAAAGGGATAAGCAACTCTGTAAAATACGAAATGAATAGGTGCGGAATGTCCAAGTGATATGAAACCACGCTGGACAGTGTCATGTTTGAATCCATCAACAATTGTCAATATTCATCGTTTTTATTATTTATAATATTAATTAAGATTTTAAAATTTTCTAAAAATCAAATATAATATTTAAATTAATAAAACGAAATTGTTTCGTAGTACCAACTGATTGCTCATAAGCCAACTTTCCAGGTGGCAATTTTTGGGGTAGACTATGAATCGCATGAATTACAGCACCTTTTCTTCCAACGACATATTTGTCGGTTCTGGGATCATAGAGGCTGGTTGCAAAGCAATTGTCAGCAATTGAATGAAGTACGCTGCATAAGAGCAACAACTTCCATTTGTCTCTACCCCGAAATTTAGGATGCACCCAAAAAGATGAAATGTTATGAAGGTTACGAGGGGGTAGATATTATTTTATAATCTTAAAACTAATTGTTAGTTTATTTCAATTAAATAAATTATAAAAAGGTTATTTATTTCTTGCTTGTGATGTATAGAATTTATGGTTTATGAATATGATGCTGAGTTGTTTTTCTCTTGAGTCACGTGGATGTAAGCTACGGTGCGGGATGATTCAAAAAACCCTTGTAGATGGGGTTTATACAAGAAAACATCTGCTCAATGAGCTAAAAAGAGAGTCATTAAATCTGAACTAATGAGTAGAGAGATACTATTTGAAGGAATTATGCGGGCGTAGCAAGTGTATGTGTGTTAATATGGAGTAATGTAGAATAACTAGGGATGTTGTTGTATCTTATACCTGTGTGCGCCGTACTTGGCCTGATATTTGCAGGATATCAGTATAATATCGTGCGCAAAAAAGAAGAAGGACCACCTGAGATAAAAAAACTAACAGCTTTTATTCATAAGAGTGCAATGGTGTACTTGAACACGCAGTACAAGTACATTGCTTTGTTTGTTATTGTGTTTGCCATTGTGCTTGCAGTGCTTATACATCCTTTTACTGCACTTTCTTTTGTGATTGGAGCGGTTTTATCTGCATGTGCTGGCTATATTGGAATGTTTACTGCAACCAATGCGAATGGAAAAACAACCTATGCTGCAACCAAAGGGATAAAAGAGGCATTTAATGTTTCATTTTCCAGTGGTATAGTAATGGGCATGTCTGTTGTTGGTCTTGGTCTGCTTGGAGTGTCTGTTCTTTTTATTTTTATGAGTTCATTCATGGCAGATGAGCCAGTGTACGCTATTATTAATGTAGTATCTGGATTTTCACTTGGCGCCAGCTCTATTGCTTTGTTTGCCCGTGTTGGAGGTGGTATTTTTACGAAAGCAGCTGATGTTGGAGCTGATCTGGTTGGAAAAGTAGAAGCAGGTATTCCAGAAGATGATCAGCGAAATCCTGCGGTTATCGCAGACAATGTCGGTGACAATGTTGGTGACATCGCTGGTATGGGAGCGGATCTGAATGAGTCATATGTTGGCTCTATCGTATCAACTATGATTCTTGGTGCTGCTGCGATGCTTGCCTTGCACACTCAAAGTGGAGCAGATTACATTTTAGGAGATGGAGCTTCTATTGCGTTTGCTGATGTTTCTCCATATTATCTGGTGCTTGTTCCACTCTTGATATCTGCGGCTGGCATTATATGTTCAATTATTGGTACCTTTTTTGTGAGAACAACAAAAGCTGATGGGGGTTCCATTCAAAAAGCCTTCAATAAAGGTCTTTTAGTTGCTCTTGGCCTTACCGTCATTGCCACATATGTGATTGTGGTAACTCTCCTTGGTTCGTACGGAATAGCCGTGTTTATTGCTTGTGTCGCTGGCCTTCTTTGTGGCTTCTTGATTGGACAGATTACTGAGTATTACACCTCATATGAGCGAAAACCAACATTAACAATTGTCAAATCCTGCGAAACCGGAGCTGCAACAAATATTATTACTGGCTTTGCAAAGGGAATGGAATCAACTGCGTTAACAACCATTTTGATCAGTGTTGCCATCTATGTTGCCTACCACTTTGCAGGCCTGTATGGTATTGCAATTTCAGCGGTTGGTATGCTTGCAACCCTTGGCATCTCTCTTGCTGTTGATGCATATGGACCTGTTGCAGATAATGCGGGAGGTATTGCAGAGATGACTCAGCAGGATGCATCTGTTCGAACTATTACAGATACTCTTGATGCTGTTGGAAACACAACTGCTGCGGTTGGAAAAGGTGTTTCGGTTGGATCGGCGGCACTTACTGCCCTTGCCCTTTTTGCTGCATATGGTATTGCAGTTGATCTTGATACTATTAATGTCATGCAACCTCCGGTCTTCATCGGCCTTTTTGTTGGTGCTATGCTGCCATTTTTGTTTTCAGCCCTCACAATGACTGCGGTTGGACGTGCAGCATCACAAATTGTACTTGAAGTTCGCAGACAATTTAAAGAGATTCCAGGTATTATGGAGTGGACTGCGACTCCAGACTATGAACGCTGTATCCTCATCTCAACCTCATCAGCAATTCGTCAGATGATTCTCCCAGGTGCTATGGCTATTGTAACACCACTTCTCATTGGACTATTACTTGGCAAAGAAGCACTTGGTGGTCTGCTCGTTGGATCACTTGGTGCAGGGTTTATGCTTGCAATTACGATGGCAAATGCAGGTGGAGCATGGGATAATGCAAAGAAATATATTGAACTTGGTTTTTCTGGAGGGAAAGGTTCCGCTGCTCACAAGGCCAGTGTTACTGGAGACACCGTTGGAGATCCATTCAAGGATACCTCTGGTCCATCACTTAACATTCTGCTTAAGTTGATGGCAATTGTGGCCGTTGTCTTTGCACCGTTACTCATTTAATTTTTTTATAATTTTAAAAATTTAATAAAAACATTTTTTGCAAAAAAAGTGTAGTAAAAGCATTTTTTGCAAAAAAAGTATAGTAAAAACATTTTTTGCAAAAAAATGTAGTAAAAGCACTTGGGGTATGCTCCCGTTGGTCGCATACCCGTCGAATGGTTGTTCATTTGCGTCTTTGATACCGCCTTGTTATCACTACAGCGCTAGCTAATACTGTACAAAAAGAAATAGAACCTATCGTGCCGTCTGTTCGTGATGATAGCATGACATTTCTCCTTTTTGGTACATTTTTAATCCTAGTTAGCGCTGTAGTGTTATTGAAAAAGTAACCTATACTCGTTCTTCAACTATCAGCACATTTCGACATCAAGGTTGTTGAGGGGCTGAACAGCTACAAAAATTTAGTAGAACTCATTGTGGTGAGCTCACTTTGCCCGCATGCCCGCCGAATGGTTGTTCATTTGCGTCTTTGCTGTCCCCTGGTTACTCTCAAGTTCGGATGTTTGATCCCTGATCCCTTCTAAGTCATCCGAGGAGGGTGGCTCACGGTAAATGTGTTCTCGCTTGTGCTTAGCGAACTTTTCAACATCATTGATTATGATAGAGGAAAAAAGAAACTTGTGGGGGGGTGGTCATTTTATTGTTCTGTATCAGTTGTTGAAAGATAGTAATTGAATGAAAATAATAAGTGTAAATTCATTTTTGTTTTTTATTTATATGTATGATGCAAATTATAGCACCACATAATGCAGCAATACTCACAAGTTGACTGAGTGGTGTTTTCTTCTCTTCTGCAGGTGCTCCACCAAGAGCTGCGATCAGAGTAGCGCGATCAGCTTTATATTTTGGTTCATCTGGGGCGATTGCTATGGCCTTATCATATGCTTCAAGCGATTTATCAGCCATGCCAATAATTCCATATGCAGTACCTAGGTTGTCATATGCCATTGCAGAATCTGGTTGAATTGCAACAGTATTCTCCCATGCTTCGATTGCATCACTGTACTGCTCAACCGCAGCATATGCAAGTCCGATATTGTACCATGCATTTGCGGCGAGCTCTGGATCAAGATACATTGCATTATGCCATGAACCAACTGCATCACTTAGTTCGCCATTATCAAAGAAAATATTGCCAATTTCAAACCAGTCTTCAGCACTCAGAGATTCAGGATGTAATAACTCTTCTTCTGTGAACTCAGCAGCTGCTATTGGCTGGACAGATAAGCAGATACAACAAATGAGTATACCGACTACATATCCAAAGGATCTTCTCATGATTATATATGGACTATCATGCTTTAAATTGCCTCTCATAATGATCCTCTCCAGCAAGCGGTTTAGTCTCCATACTCTAATATAGGTCTCTTGCGTACATATTGAACAGAGATTTCTATCTGTCGTGCATTCTTGATCTCTTTATTCGTGCTAGTACGCCTTTTATGTATCCTATCTTTGCAATTTTTTGTTGCAATGCACAAGACTGAGATGGGGCATCAGCTTCATGGACATTGAAATCGTACTCATGCATACGAAAAAAATACGTGAAAAGAGAGGATGGTAATGGCAAAAAAAACAAAAAAGGAAAATCCAGCGAGCTCGGTTCACGGAATTCGAACACCCATTGTATGCGTTCTGGGTCATGTAGATCATGGAAAAACATCGCTTCTTGATAGAATTCGTGGATCTTCTGTAGTTGCAGGCGAGGCAGGATCTATTACACAACACATTGGTGCAACAATTGTACCAATCGATACAATCATGAATATGTCTGGTGCAATGAAAAATTTAAATATTAATATACCTGGATTATTATTCATTGATACACCCGGTCACCACTCCTTTACCACACTCCGTGCGAGAGGGGGTGCGCTTGCAGATATGGCAATTGTTGTTGTTGATATAACAGAAGGATTCCAACCACAGACCATTGAAGCGATCTCTATTCTTCGAAACTGCAAGACTCCCTTTGTCATTGCTGCAACCAAACTTGATCGCATTCATGGCTGGAAAGTAAATGCAAATGCTGGGTTTTTGCAGTCATTTGCAACCCAGAACGAGCGTGTTAAGGAAACTGTTGAAAATAAAGTCTATGAGATCGTTGGTGTATTAGCAGAGCATGACTTTTCATCAGAGCGTTATGATCGTGTGAGTGATTTTTCTAGAAATCTTGCCATTGTCCCTCTCAGTTCCCACACAAGTGAAGGCATCTCTGATCTCTTGATGATCATGGTAGGTCTTGCTCAACGGTACATGGAAGCTGCCCTCAATATCAGCGCGAACGGCCCTGGATGTGGAACGGTGCTTGAGGTCAAAGAGGAGAAAGGGCTTGGCGCAACAATGGACGTCATCCTCTATGATGGCGAGCTCCAGGTTGGTAATATGATAGCAGTTGGCGGACAAAATGGTGTTCTGGTTACAAAAGTTCGTTCACTTCTTCAACCTCGTCCTCTATCTGAGATCTTAGTGGAGGATAAGTTTGCAAGAGTGAAATCAGTAACTGCTGCTGCTGGTGTGAAAGTCAGTGCTCCAAATCTTGATACTGCTATTGCAGGCTCTCCTGTTCGTGTCATATCTGGGAATGAAGAGGAGATAAAAAAAGCTATTGAACGTGAGATGACTGAGATACATGTTACTCTCTCTCCTGAAGGCCTTGTTATAAAAGCAGATACCATTGGAGCACTTGAAGCATTGTGTAAAGAGCTGGAGATGCATGAGATTCCTGTCATGACCGCTCAGGTTGGCCCAGTAACCCGACATGATGTGATTGCAACTGAGACGATTAAAGATCCATATAATCGTGCTCTGATAGCATTTAATACACCGATACTTCCTGATGCTGCAAATTTATTAAAGGAACCTACATATGAAGAGATGGTCGAGGTCTTTGAAGGCAATATCATTTACCATATTGTGGAGAATTACTTAAAATGGAGAACGGATCTGAAATCAAAACTTGAACAGAAACGTTTTGAGCAGATTATCTTACCTGCTAAGATTCGAGTGCTTGAGGGATGTATATTCCGCCAGAGTAATCCTGCCGTTGTTGGAGTACGAGTGCTTGCTGGAACGCTTCGCACAGGCACCACTCTTATTCGAACAGATGGGAGAAAGGTTGGGGTATTAAAGGCAATGGAAGAGAAAAAAGAGAATATCAGCTCAGCCCAAGCCGGAAAAGAGGTTGCAATCTCTATTGAAGGAGCCGCTGTTGGTCGTCAATTTGATGCAGATGATGAGCTTCTTGTTCTTCTTCCTGAGCGCCATGTGAAGGTGCTTGAAAAAGAGATGAGCGGGCGCCTCAGTCCTGATGCCCAAGAGGTTTTAACAGAGTTTACTCGCCTTCACAGGGTAGAAAATCCATTTTGGGGAAAATAAGGTAATATTCTTTTTTTTCAATTATTATGTCTCTTCATCCATTGCGTCGTAGACCTGTTTGAATATCTCAAGGGTCTCAAGTGCTTCTTCTTTGCTCAATTTTTGAATTGCAAATCCAACATGAACTAATACATATTCGCCGACTGAGACATCAACGAGATCCACTCTGACCTCCTGCTGAAGAGATCCATAGTCAACAACCGCTACATTTCCGTCTTTTAACTCTATAACCTCAGCAGGTATCGCAATACACATCTATTACACCTAATCGTTTTGTATGTTCTTTTGTATGCTTTTTTAGAAGTATGTTCTATTGTGGTATCTGTGTATACTACAATGTACATCTATTTATTTTTCTTTTTCTGATACTTTTGTTTTCAATTACCTTTAGCGAAGCAAAAGTGGCATAAACATCGGCCCTGCTATCTCACCATATCTTCCCTTTGCTGCTTCTCTCTCAGAAAAACATGTGGTTTCATCGATATCTTTTCCATAGATCGCAAATGGAACTGGATCTGATGTATGAATTCGCTTGAGAAGTGGTGTTGGGTGATCTGGAAGAACTGCAATGCAGCCATCAAACTCTGATAAAAACAAACCAAGCATCTCATCAATTCGTTCAAGTGCAACAACCTTTT
>JAITWW010000030.1 GCA_031285085.1 Candidatus Methanofilum arcanum | reverse complement strand
GCCAAAGGAGAAAGAATGCAGAATAACATCTGATGACACAAACAAAGCAAGTATGATTAAAATCATGCCCCCAATAACCATAGAAACACCTGTTCGTGCACCAAAGCGGTAATGAGCTGCGACTCCCCCTGCACCATGACACATCGGAAACCCACCAAGTATGGTCGATGAAATACTCATCAACCCAACAGAACAAGACAAAGCATTCGAAGAAACAGGACGTTTATACAGATCAGATACCAGTAATGTCGTTGCAAGTACTGAATTAGTAAGAGTTAATGGCAACTGTGACGAAAGACCAGGAATAATAGCAGCAGACCACGCAGAAAAAGGAATAGAAAACAACTCAGGATGAAGCAATGGAGGAAACTGAATCAAGATTGCATCAAACCCAGCACTCATCCATCCCAAGACAAAAGCAATACCACAAGCAATACCAATAAGAAGGAGCGCGGAAAAGTCAGGAACACCCTTCCATTTTGCAATAACCCCACATAAAACAATAAGTACAAGAGCACCCACAAAAAACCATGGATCTGAAACAGCATAGGAAAGCACGGCAGTTTTGAAAAGAATCAGGCCAAGTGCAAACTGAATCCCACGAACAATAGCCTTTGGAATGAGATCAGAGATATACTGCATTCCCCCCGTAACTCCAAGAAGTAACATCACAAAACCAATAACAATACCAGATGTTACAATCTCCACACTTGACAACTCATAAGCAATTGCGAGTGCTCCAACTGCTTTAAGTGGCTCTACAGAAAGTGGAACACCGTACCAAACTCCAATCAGAATATACCAAACCCCGCAAAGCAGCAGCATTGTGCCAAGATGTAAATCGGTTGCAAACGACACACCAACCATTATTGGGAAAATAATACCAAAGTTTGCAACAGAGCCAGAGAGCTCATCAAACCATCGAACTGGTTCACAGGGAAGAAAACGCACCATTACTCCAAACTTATAAACTCATAAAATGAACAGCATGAGAAGGGATATGCACAAAAACATGATCACGAGAAGAAGAATCGAGATCTGCAACCTCACTCCAACGAAGCTGAGCAGTAAGAGTGGCTCCATCGAGATCAAGAGTAACATTCGTGAGCAGGCCATATGCTGCTACCGCAATAATAAGGCCGGAAAACACATTATCCTGAATATTTCCTTTTTCATTCACAGAATAGATTTTAATCTCCTCAGGTCGAACAGATACCGCTCCTCTCTCTCCGATATGAAACTCTGATCTCCTCTTTTGTGAGCATGAAGACGTTTTTTTTCCCTTCAACACACCAAACTCTGTTTGAATCATCATAGACTCATCATCAAATCCCTTAATCATTCCATCAAAAATATTTGAAACACCAATAAAATTTGCGACCTCAACAGATATAGGCCTCGTAAAAACATCTTTTGGAGAACCAGTTTGAATAAAAGTGCCATGCATCATAGCACCAATCCGATCACAAAGGCGTTGACCTTGATAGAGATCATGGGTTGACATAAGGACTGTGTGACCTGTCTTGTGATAGGAAGAGATCAAAGACTCAATCACCTGCACAGAGACAGGATCAAGATTTGCAGTAGGCTCATCAAGCAACAATATATCAGGTTCTGTAACCAAAACACGAGCAAGCGAAACACGTTGCATCTCACCTCCAGATAATGTTGGAGCCTTGCGATTTTCATACCCTAAAAGACCGATCTGCTCAAGTATAGTAGACACCCGATATTGAATCGTATCCTTTCGAAATCCACGATATCTAAGTCCAAGTGCGATATTATCATACACCGACTCCTTAAAAGCCACAGGTTGTTGAAACACCATCCCTAACTTTCGTCGAAGCTCAAGAGGTGCATGACTTACATCATTTCCATCGATGAGAACCCCTCCAGATGACGGAGTGTCAAGCATGGCAATAATACGAAGAAGAGTTGATTTACCCTGTCCAGAAGGACCAATAATAGTAAAGCACTCACCATCAGGAATTATCTCAGTAATACCGGACAAGACCTGTTTCTCAGAAAACCACTTTGTTACATTATCAATCTCAATCATCGCTGCTGAACCAATCCCATAGCGATATTGACAAGAAGTGCAATACCAAGCAAGATGAAACCAAGTGCAAGAGACATGTCAATATCTCCCATCGAAGTATTCAGTGATATAGACGTGGTCAAGATCCTCGTATGACCGCGAATATTTCCACCAATCATAATTGCAGCTCCAACTTCGGAGATTGCGCGGGAAAAGCCAACAATGACAGTAGCCATAATTGCAAATCGGGCCTCTCGCAGATGAGTAAAAAGAAATTGGCGACTCGTAGCACCAAGCACCGCAATCGTATCAGTAATCGACTTTGGAATCGCCTGTAATGCTGATATTGTAAGTCCAGTCATAATCGGCATAACGAGCAGCGTCTGACCAAGAATCATACCATGTGGAGTAAACAACCAACCCAAAAATCCAAGTGGACCTGACTTTGAGAGAAGTAAAAAGCAAAACAAGCCAATAATAACAGTTGGAAACGCATATAATGTCTGAATAACACCAATCACATATTTTTTTCCAAAAAATTCACGAAAAGTAATACATGAACCAAGAGGAATCGAGATACATGTCGCAATGAGAACCGCTGTCAGCGTAACCTGCAAAGTGAGCATGGTTATCTCCATGACAGAAGGATCGCGAGTAAGAATTAAATGAATTGCGGTAATACAGCCACTTATGATCTCATTCATGAAAAAAGAGGTTAATTTACTTTTAGGAGTGACACAGATTATGCAGCAATCTCAAGAGGAAGTGAGGTCTCATCAACAGAGACAGCAATTACATCTTCATTTCCTTTTGCACCATTAAACAGTGCTTTGCCGTACTCCTCAACACCATAGGTTGAGATAATCTCCTGAACCTCATCAGACATCAAGAAGTTAATCCATGCAATACCAAGAGGGGTGTTCACAGATGGTTCGTTTTCTGGGTTGACAAGAATAGCACTGTAGATGTTTAAGAGGTCATCTCCTTCCTCAACAATAGATACCAGATCGAGATCACCACGGTAAGCAAGGAATGTTCCCATGTCAGAAAGTGTGTATGCACCCATCTCATCTGCCATCCCAAGCGTACTTCCCATTCCCTGTCCACCCTCGATGTACCAGTCACCAGCTGATTGAATATCTGCATACTCATAGCCTGCAGACTTCCAGATGGCCTTCTCACGTGAGTGGGTTCCAGAGTTATCACCACGTGATACAAACTGAACAGATGAATCTTCCATACCCATTTCCATGATAGTGTCAAATGCATCCGCAGGAGCCATTCCAGCTACACCAGCAGGATCAGACTCAGGTCCAACAAGCACAAAGTAATTGTATGCAAAAACACGGCGATCAGTACCATATCCATCTGCAAGGAACGCATCCTCAGCAGCACGGTCATGCACCATCATTAAATCTACATCTCCTCGCTTTCCATACTCAAGTGAGACGCCTGTTCCTTTTGAAAGCCACTGAACAACAACATTGTCCCCAACCTCGGCCTCAAATGCAGGTCCAAGCACATCAAGCAGACCTGTGTCATCAAGACTGGTTGTAGTTGCAATCATCAGGACCTTATCCTCAAATGTCTCTCCCATTACAGGAGTGGTAAGGAAAATCGTAAGAATAAGCAGTGCAATTCCTACATACGTCGGTTCACGTTTCATACTCATTATTATACAAAACATGTATTAACAATTTGCATATAGTTTTCAAAAAAAGAAAGTACTCTGATATATCACTTGATATATCATCTATTATATCACATAGTATACCACATAGTATACCAGTTGAAATTGGGTAAGAAGATGATAATCAACTCACATTCGATGTAATAACTGAGCCATTGGCAAAGACGCGAATGGCTCCTCCACTTTCAGATACAACGATACCAATTGCATGAGTGGCTTTGGTAATGGCACCTGTTGAAACATGCCTTGTTCCAAGCCCTTTTTCAACATCAACCCCGCTTGTATCAATTGAGATATAACGACCCGCTGCAACAACAACGCCATCATCCCTAATAATAAAAGCACCATCCATCTGGGCAACCTCCTTGATACTTTCATGAGTACCACGGTCAAGAACATGTCTGCTCTTCTCAGCATGACCCTCAAATGGATTTAATATCAGCGGGCGCGAACGTTCAAGCACCTTATCTGTATCTCCAATAATAAATGCGGTTCCAACATGTTTTCCTTCTCGACCTTCAGCAGCGATCTCGGAAGCAATTGTCAACAGTTCCACGATTACTTTTCTATCACCTTCAAAGTACTCCATCGTTGTATCTGCCATCTCATTGATTTTCTCAGGTGATAAGGGTGAACGCTGAGGAGTTTTTGCACTACCAAGTAAAGTACCCTGTTTAGGATAATGATGACGTATAATATAGCTAAATCCAAAAATTGCAAAGATAATAAGCACTCCACCCATGAAGAAAGACATAACTATATCATTTTGATTACCACCACTCCCATCACTAGCTGGAACGAGTGCTGTAGCGTTTGCCTTTATTTGTGGGAATAAAATGCTCTCTCCCCCTACATTCGTCACAGGTACAAATGTTGGATCAACCTGGAGCACATATACATAGGCATTATGCGCTTGTTCTATGTACCCCAATGCCTCAGCGCACACACCAAGGTAATACCAGGTATTTAGATTCTGTGGATCGCGAGCAAGAGCTTTTTCAAATTCATTCATTGCTGGTTTATACTGATTTTGCCTTGCAAATGCAAGGCCCCACTCAAAATATGTATTTGCAGAATCTCTCTCATCCACATTCTCTGGAGCATCGGTTGGCCCGGTAGTTGGGAGAGGGGTTGTGCGTACAGGAGTTGAGATCACAGAAGATGATCCAGCAGTCGCAGAAGGTGATGTCGCAAGACCCCCTTGACTCCCTGCAGAAGGGGGTTTCACACTGATTTCTCGAGTTTCAAGTGGAGCAATGCCCGCTTTTGCAGAACTGGAACTCGTTTTTATAGGCATTTTCGCTGAATTATCAGTGATCTGAGGAGCACTCTGTCCATCTGCAAGAACGATAGATGAAGCACCAACCATCCATAGAATGAAAAGTGCTATTGCGATCCCCCTCAGATTACTCATGGTAAAATGTTTTGTATTAAAAGAAGATATAAGTTTCACAGTTTCTGCACCATATTGTTAAACATTCTCTTTTGCATACCCCTACCATCCTTCAGAGTAAAGCCTGCTTGTTACTCCTGCAATAAGGCCAGCAAGAATAGATGAGACATATGGATCCTTTATCTCACCTATGATCCCAGGAGCGTGTTTGAGGTATCGCATGTACTCAAAATACGCATAAGCCCCTGCAAGATGTTCTGCAACAGTTATGCCAAGATATGATCCACTTAAGTCAGGGGCGAGATCAGCTGACACGTTCTTCAGCTCATGTGGTTCATGGGTATGTTTAGGAGAGCGAGCGAGAAAGCAGGCTGCACACACAAGCGAAGAGACAGTTGGATCTAAAAGAGCAGCAAAAATTCGTTCAGATATGACTTGATGCTGCTCCTCTTTGCTTCTTTGCCAAGGAATAAACAAAGCAAGGGCTGAGTCAATTATAGCAGGTTGTGAACAACCAGCTTCTTCAAGAAACTGCATAGCTTGCGTCATAATGAAGTGAGCAGTGAATGCTTTAAGCCAAAAAATGTTGAATAGATCTCATTCATTAGTTAAATGATGCAACTAACACATGATCAGCCTGGATATTCTTAAATGTATACTCAAATTCTGGATCTTCAACAACCTCTCCATCTACCTGGAGAACCTCGATCTCATACCCTGAGTTCGGAGTTATGCGAATGGTGAGAGTTTCACCAGGTTTGACAATGGTCTCTTCAGGAGAAACTTGTCCATTTGGACCTGCAGCAGCAAGAATGGTGAAGAACTGTTCATCAAGCACAACAGCAATTTTGATATTGTCTCCATTTAATTCGGGATAATCATAGAGGTAGCCATCAACTGCACCATACCCTTCCTTTTCAATTCGATATGCATTGTACAAAGATGTGCCAATCTCGACTGGAACAACATAAGACCCGTGAGAAGTTGTTCCAACAATGTGCTCTTCGTCATTGCTATCAATGAGTATGACTGTCGCATCATCTACATTTGCTGAAAAGGTAAAGTATCCAGTGCCTGCAGAAGTTGGTGTTGGAGTCACACTGTTCTCTTCGTATGTTTCAACTGGCTTTGGTTGCACCGTTTCAAAAACGGTTGGTGACGGCGTTACTGAACTCTCATTGATAAGAAGTACTGGCTCAGGAGATAAAGACTCCGCTGGTGCTTCAGAGGGTGTTTGAATAGAAAAAGATGGTTCAGAAGAACTTTCTACAGGGGTGGAAGAGCCCTGATCATCAAGAACAAGTGTTGATGTTGGCAGAAGCTCTGCTGTTGATGCAGATTCTTCAAAAGACTCTTCTTGAGAAGTAGCACTTTGATCTGGCACCATCTCAACAGGAATAAGTACACTCGTGCCTTCTGTGCTTGGATATATCCTAAATTTCTCTTCAAAGGTTCTATACCCTGGTGCAGTTATTCTATAAGAGTTATAAAATGGACCATTCGGATTGACAGGGACCGTTAAGACGCCCCCTGAAACAATTCCTGCTTGTTCAGCACCAATATCTCCAATAAGCCACACTGTTGCACCATTCGGAACTCCCGTAAAGATCAAAAATGACATACCCTCAACAGAGAGTAATGCAGATGAAGCAAGGGTACGTGTCTCTGAGATGGGTTTTGGTGTTTGAAGAGGTTCAGACACGTACATATTGGTCATTGCAACATCTCTGATATCAATCTCATTTTCAGTCTCATCATCAAAAGGCATTGATGTGATGGAGATTTCAGATGGAGAATTGGACACTGAAACATCAACTTTCTTTTCTTCACCGGGAGATGACTGAACTATCTCTGAGGGAAGTGATGTCTTCTCTGTTTTGTGAAGAGGGTACTTGTCAATATTGTACTCATCAATCTCATAGGGCATATCAGCAATGCCATACCCTTCAGTGTCTGATGTGATATCTGAAAACCCACTCTGTCCTTCAGCACCACCCCAGTAGTTTCCACCAAGATAGGGACCACCCAGAATATTGGTGCCTGGTTGCTTTTCAATATACCAGACAATATTTGCAGCAGAAGGTTTCACAACATTTTCTCTGCTCTGGAAAATGTTATCGTAAATAAGGCCATTTACAACACCAGATGAGAGTTGAAGAGCAGCTCCAATACCTGTTCTAGCAAGGACATTGCTGTTTAACGTAAAACCATTGATATTTGCAAGTATAATTGCAGCATATTTATTATCACTGATACTTGTTTTTGAAATAGTCAGATCCAGTACATCCCCAGCCTGTACTCCATATACCTCACATCTGTTTATATTGCTCTCTGATAGCGTAATACCCTGTGAATGCTCAAGTGTCACACCAATGCCACAACCAGTAATAGTTGCTTTGTGAATGATAATATCACTTGAATCATGATCTATGACAATAGCTGAGCTTGCATCTGTAAAAGAAAGATCCTGGACCATGATATTGTTGGAGTACTCAACACGAACACCAACTTTTGAGTTATAGATCTGCGTATTTGAAACAGTACTTCTGTCTGTTTCATCACCTTTTACATAATTATAGTGGATCGCAGTACCCCAGTCTCCAAGCTTTATATTTTTAATCTCAACATTGTTCAATGCAGTTCCGTATTTATTTACTAAAATACCTACATCTTCTCGATTCGAACCACGAAGAGTGAAACCCTGGCCATCCAAGATGACATCAGAAGACTCGATCTTAATCCCATACCCATCATAAATACCAGTTAGATCACCTGTTAACTCATATGTTCCAGGTGATGTGATAATAGCGGGCGGTGTTATTGGCTGTGCATGAACATGTGCCGTACAGAGTGCAATGAAAAAGATGAAAGAGATTGCAAGCACTGAACGCACATTATTTGTAAAATGTCCATATAGCTTCGTATGTACAACTACCATTGTGTCCCCCAACATAATGATGAACTAATGTACACCTGTAATAGCATAAAGCCTTCTTCAAAAAAGATCAAAAAAGCGTGCTTTGAGATCTTGATCACGTGTCACATGCAAGGTAACAAATGTGCTCTTTTTCGTTTTTAGCTCTCTAACATCGCTTTTCCAATATCTTTGACTGAGCGAATAAGTTCCTGACCACTCATTTGATCAGAGATGGGGACCTCACAGATCAAGGGAATATCTCGGATCAATGGATGATGAAGGAGTGCCGAAAATCCTAAAACACCAATATGTCCTTTTCCAGGAGGGAGATGACGATCACGCCCAGACCCACATGCATATTGTGCATCATTAAGATGAATAAGACGGAGATAATGAGGAGAGATAATAGAAAAGAGCGCATCACAGGTAGAGTGCACATCATCTTCAGTACGAAGCGCATATCCTGCGGCGTACGCATGACAGGTATCAAAACAAGCACCAATATGTCTTGAAAACCCAGAATCAGAGATATTATCAATTATTTCAGCAATATCTTCGAACATATTCCCAACACTTGTTTTCCCACCTGCGGAGTTTTCTAGAAGAACCATGACAGAATGATTGTGGTCATGAACAGGGTGGGCCAGGACACGGGTATATGCCTCTGTCAAACAAGAAACCACCCGAAAAGAAGCGCTCCTCTGTGTATCATCCTGTCCATGACCACAGTGAAGAACAAGATAGGGGATATGAAGTACTTCACAACGAAGAAGCTCGGTAGAGAGAGAAGCAATGGATTTTTCAATCTGCACTGGATCAGAGCTAGCAGGGTTTGCAAGATATGAGCCATGCGCAAAAACCGGAAGTGAAGCAGCTTTGCAGGCTTCATGAAATGCAGATGCCGTGGTTGGATCAATAGATTTTGCATCCCATGTCCGCGGACTTTTCGTAAATATCTGCATACATTCACACCCATATGACTGTGCAAGGGAAACAGAACGAGCAAATGATCCAGAGATAGAGACATGGGCTCCAATACAGAGTTCTCTCTCATTCATGTTTTGATACATTGATCCTCATAGCTTGATAAGGACACTTTTTTCAACAAGATAGTGATCAAGTGCCTGATATCCATTTTCACGTCCAAACCCACTCTCTTTTACTCCTCCAAATGGAACTTCAGGAGGAATTTTTAGGTGCTGGTTAACCCAGACAATGCCTGAACGAATGGCAGGGGCTATGTTATGTACCGTTTCCATATTATTCGTCCATATGGATGCTCCAAGTCCGTACCTTGTGCTATTTGCAAGATCGATTGCTTCATCAACTGATGTAAATGGGCAGATAGGAAGCACCGGTCCAAATACTTCCTGTTGCATGATCGAAGCATCAGGGGAAACATCAGTCAGAAGCATTGGAGGAAGGAAAAAACCATTTGGATCTGCATGCTCACTCATGGTTCCTTGATAAGATAGAGTGCCTTGCTCCGCATCAATTGTATCTTGGACCTGTTTTGAGACAGCCTCCTTTTGAGCATGATTATTCAGTGGTCCCATCGTTGTTTTGGGGTGCATCCCATCTCCAGGAACAATGTGCTTCATCGCTTGCATCAACTCATCAATGAACCGGTCATAGATTGAAGCATCAACAAGCAGCCGTTTTGTAGAAACACAGATCTGCCCACAGTTAAAGAATCGTCCGGCAACAGCACCAGCAACTGCTTTTTGAATCGAAGCATCAGCACACACAATCATGGGATCGCTTCCACCAAGTTCAAGTGTTAATCTCTTGAGAGAGGGAGAGATTTTTTGTGCCAGATGTTTTCCAGTCTCAATCTCCCCAGTAAATGAGACTGCTGCAATGTCTGGGTGTGCAGCTAAGGCTTCCCCAACAACTGCACCCGGACCAGTAATGATATTCAGAGCTCCTGGAGGAAGACCAGAGTCATCAAGAATCTCTCCAAGGCGAAGGCAGGTCAAAGGAGCGGTAGATGCAGGTTTCAACACAACACTGCATCCCGCTGCAAGAGCAGAACCCACTTTCCAGCCCATGATCAGTGCCGGAACATTCCAGGGGATGATCGCGGCACACACCCCTATAGGCTGTTTTACCACAAAAGAGTGACCATATGCTTTAGAGTATGAATAATCACCATGTATGCTGCTACATATTGATGCATAGTACTCTAAAACTCGAGCAAATCCCTGAATCTCATTTATAGATTCGCGAAGGGGCTTTCCTTGTTCCTGTGTCAAAAGCGATGAGAGTGATGTGCTGTCATCTCGAACTCGCTGTGCAGCACGAAAGAGAACTTTTGCACGCGAGATCGGTTCCTCTTCACTCCAGATTGAAAAAGCGCCATCTGCAACCTCAACAGCATGATGTACATCTGCATATGAGCTTACAGGAGCAGTATCACATACCATATTATATGCTGGATTTAAAACAGAAAAAAACGTCCCAGATTCAGAAGGGAGAAAGGTTCCTCCAATACGCATATCCATAATGCAAAAGTACTCGCTTGATGATTTATGCCTTGCTAAACAAACACTGTGTTGCATAATCCATCATTTTTTGCTAAAAATAAAATTTTTTTGACAAAATCTATGCCAACGAGTAGCTGATGAAGATACCCTATCAAGATCTTTATGATTGGCAACCACCTATTGAACATCGTTGCTTGAGGGAGCTAGCCAGCACATGAAACTACAAACATAGACCAAAGTTACGTTCAAACCTTATCCCACTCAGGGAAAATATACATATTACTCCCAGATCTCAAAAACTCCATCGAAACCCCATATACCTCAAAGATGCGCTCTTTTGTCATCACATCATCTGCTTTTCCAAGAGTGACGCCGTGTCCTCCATGCATAAGCAAGACTCTATCTGCAAAATGATAGGCAAAATTCAGATCATGTACAACAACAAGAACCGCTTTTCCTAATGCAGAAAGCCACTTAATCATGGAAAAAACCTCTATCTGATGCTTAATATCAAGCGAACTGGTAGGTTCATCAAAGAGAAAAATATCAGGCTCCTGTGCAAGTGTTCGTGCAAGAAATACACGCTGCCGTTCCCCGCCAGATGTCTCGCTCAGCAGCTTATCTGCGAGATGACTCACATGAACTCGCTTCATCGCCTCTTCTACTACCTGCAGATCATGCAATGAGAGTGACCAGTGCACATGGGGCCTCCTTCCAAGAATGACAACCTCAAGCACAGTTGATGATGTCAGATAATGCAAATTCTGTGGCACATATCCAATATGCTTGGCAATTTCTTTTCTTGAACGAGATGAAAGAGGAGAACCATCAAGTGAAAGCCTGCCAGTAAAAGGATCTACAACTCCAGCAAGTGCCTTCACAAGAGAACTCTTTCCACTCCCATTTGGACCAATCACACACAGAACCTCACCAGACCGAAGAGAAAGCGAAACCTGGTGCACAACCTCATGAGACCCGTACCGAACAGATATCTTATCTGCCTCAAAAATCATTGCATCACCCGATGATGACCCCGAAGAATGAGGAACATGAAAAAAACACCTCCAATAATGTACATGATAACACCAACTGGAATCTCCACAGGCATAAAAATGGTGCGGGCTACCGTATCAGACAACAATAAAATAACTGCCCCAATACATGCAGAGCAGGGAATAAGATACCGATTATCATTCCCAATAAGCATACGCCCGATATGTGGTGCCATAAGGCCAATAAATCCAATAATACCAGTAAATGCAAGACAGGCAGATGAGGCAAGGGTAGATACAAACAAGCCTGTAAAACGAAGCCATTCAACATCTACTCCCAAATTCTTTGCAACATCATCACCAGCAGAGAGCGTATTCAGATCCCATGCTTTTGACTCAAGCCAGAGAAGGCATACAAGTGTAATGGGTGCTACAACCAATACCGCATCCCAGTTTGCTCCCCACATTCCCCCCATGAGCCAAAGTGTGATCTCACGAAGCTTCTCATCATTGGTGATGTACTTTAAGACCATAACACCTGCGGTGAAAATATATCCAATCACCACACCAGAAAGAATAAGAGTAACACTTGAGGATCCTTTCATCTTTGAGATGGCATAGATGAACAAAACAGAAAGCCATCCAAAAAGAAATGCAAAACCAACAATGACTGCATTCTCAGAAAGAATCGGAATAACCGAAGTAAGAGCAGCCCCAAATACAATCGCAACTGCAGCTCCAAAAGAGGCTGCTGAAGAGAGGCCAAGCGTAAATGGACTAACCAGCGGATTTCGAAGCAAAGCCTGCATGACACATCCAGCAACAGCAAGGCTCATACCCGTGAGAATGGCAAGCATGATGCGAGGAAGACGAAATCCAAGAATCACAATCTGCTCAGCAGAAAGAGGAGCGGAGTCATCAGAATGGAAAAGAGCTTGCACTATGATATCAAAAATATGCCCATAGGAAAGAGCATATGAACCAGCTTGAAGAGCATAGACAAAAGAGGCGAAAAGAATCAGTACAAATAAAAAAAGTACAACTAAATTTCTTCTTTTATGAGAAAAATAATGGAGAGTGGAAGAATGCTCGGAATCTGTCATACCCAGCAACTTACAGATATGGTGAGAAGTAGTCTAAATCGCTCATGCCAGATACAAACCGCTCATCATACTCAAGTAAGACATCGGTTGGATCAATATCCAGTGACAAATGAAGTGCTTGCGCAACATAGACAAGTCCAGCAATACTGCGTGGACCATATGCCAGATCTCCGTTTATCACAAACACATCTTCGTTTTGCACAGCTTGGAGAACCTCAAACCCTTCTCGTGTCATCACATTATTCCAGACATCTTCAGTTGAAACCTCATCAGTTGGGCTGCATACTTTAATGATGATGGCAGGATCCTGCATTAATACCCACTCAGGAGTTACTTTTGGCCACTGTTCTCCAAGTTCAGATGCAATGTTTGTGCCTTTTGCAATGGAAAGCATGAGATCAATTCCACTGTTTACACCTTGTGCTGCATACTCAGTATATCCTTCAACGTACACAGTTGGGATCTCATCATCAGGAATTGCAGAAACACCCAGAGTAATCATCTCTTTCCAGCTATTGAAGAAATCAATGTACTCAGCTGCTTTATCTTCTGCACCAAACATCATACCAAGGGCAGCAACATCACTCTCCATGGTAGTAATACGGTAACAGTCTAGTGCAATCAGCTTAATTCCTGCAGTTTCAAAGAGAGCAACATTTTTTGGAGGTGAGCTTGAGTATATGATGATCGCATCTGGGTCCAGTTTAAGCACGTTTTCAAGGCTTGGAGTATCCCAGGTTCCAACACTAACCGCTTGAGGGAGATGGGCCATGAGAGCGTTATCTCTCATGGTACTGTCAGTCACCCCAACAACACGATCTCCAACTCCAAGCGCGACCATAACCTCAGCAGCATCGCTGTTTAGGCAGACAACTCTCTGTGCAATATCAGGCAAGGTAATAAGAGACCCAGCAGTATCAGTAAACTGAATCTCTGCAGCAGCTGCAGTACAAAATGTACCTACACATGCAAGGAGAAGCATTGAAAAAGTAATAAGAAATATTTTTTCTTTCATACAACATTATATTATGATGAGTTGCGAACATAAATATTATACGTACATGAAATGGAGAGGACGAGAAAGAAGAGGGATCATTATATTGATCTTGGCTGAGCTACCTGCTTTTTCAATAAAAACGCATAAAAAAGGAGATAATAACTATACAATTGAGGCTTTTTCAATGATAACAGGATCTTTTGGTTTATCGTTAGGCCCCACCTCGACCTTTCCTATCGCTTCAACGATATCCATTCCTTCAATTACCTTTCCAAACACAGGATGGTATGCATCAAGATAGTTATTATCCACAAGATTAATGAAAAACTGGCTGCCACCTGTATTTGGGCCTGCATTCGCCATTGATATCGTGCCTTTATCATTTCGGTTTAATTCTGGGAACTCATCTTTAATCTCGTATCCAGGCCCACCGGTTCCATCTCCTACAGGACATCCACCTTGTATCATAAACTTGTCAATCACACGATGAAACGTTAATCCATCATAAAAACCTTCTTTGACAAGCTTTTCAAAATTTCCAGTGGTTATTGGCATATTTGAATCCAGCTCAATGACAATATCTCCTTTATTTGTTTCTAATTTTACCTTTACTGGGTCTGTCACCTCTGTGACAGATGTCATGTAAAAAATACCTACACATGCAAGTAACAGCAGTGAAAAAGCAATAACAAATGTTTTTTCATTCATACTAATTTATAATATATGAATTTGCAAACATAAATATATATGGTACATAAGATGGAGAGAAGGAAAAAAGACAGATCCTCATCTTGATGCTGACTCAGCTACCTGCTTTTTCAATGAAAGCGTATAAAATAAAAAATGATATAATGACTATACAATTGATGCTTTCTCAATGATAACAGGGTCTTTTGGTTTATCGTCACGTCCTACCTTGACCTTTCCTATTGCCTCAACAACATCCATCCCTTCAGTGACCACTCCAAACACGGGATGTTTTGTATCAAGATAGTTATTATTCACAAGATTAATGAAAAACTGGCTGCCACCAGTATTTGGCCCTGCATTTGCCATTGAGATCGTGCCTTTATTGTTGCGATTTAATGTGGTGAACTCATCTTTAATCTTATACCCAGGATCACCGGTTCCATTTCCTACAGGACAGCCACCTTGTATCATAAACTTGTCAATCACACGATGAAATTTTATTCCATCATAAAAGCCTTCTTTGACAAGCTTTTCAAAATTTCCAGCGGTTATTGGCATATGTGAATCAAGCTCAATGACAATATCGCCTTTATTTGTTGCAAGTTTTACCTTTACTGGGTCTGCCATAACAGTATTCTCCAGTTATACCATAATAGAGTTGTCTTTTACGAAAACAGATAAACAGGAAAAAGGGCGAATCTTACACACTAGACTCTTTCAGGCTCAGAAGGATCTTTTTACCAAATATTTTCTCCCCTTCTTGAGGGTACTGATCATTGATGAGATCTATGAGCATCGCTGATCCTGCTTTTGTAGTATAGATCCCAACACGCTCAACACGAGTTACGAGATCTTGCTCCTCCATTATTGCAATATATGGGAGAATATAATAATGGGGAACACGTAATACCTCAGACAGCTTTCGAGTTGTTGGAAACTTCACTCGAAAAACACCTTGTGAAAAAGAAACATGTACCACCTGCTCCTCAAAGAGGAGAATCCGAACAGCAGAATGAAACAATGTCTCTACTGATAATGACGCCATATTATATCTCTACACCTTCCTTAATAGTATAAGAGAATACAGAAGTACTCTTCTCATTTACTTCGAATGAAGAGGATAAATAGATACCCAAAAAGACATAATATTTCAAAAATGAAAAATATGATTGATTTTCTTAGTGTGTTAGCTATCTTCATATAACATGGATAGGAGGTATATACAACTAAGTTTTATATTTATGCTTTTTTAATTTATATAATAATATGAGTTAGAGAGACTTTAAACCATGCTACCTTTTGTCTAACTCCTCCATAGGAAAAAGCAGATCTTTTCAACAAAAAAGAGTGACATATTCTTTACCAGCTATGAACATCAATATCTGTACATATGTCAATCAATGAGATCTCACATGTAAGTATTGGAATTAGCAGCATATAGGAACTTTTCTTCCTATCGTACACCACTTCCACCGTTCAGACATGATTTCAGATGTGAATGAACATCACCGATCTGTTGTGATGCCCGATCTGTGATAATATAGGCTGCGTACTTAAAAAAAGATGAGATGTACAACACTAACCATTCATCAATATAAATAGGGAATACACTGAGGTCTTTTGTGTCTATTATTTTTGGAGTAGATCCCGGTATTGCAAGAACGGGATATGGGGTTATTGAAGAGAAAATGGGGAAAGTGACTCCTCTCACATATGGATGTATCACCACAAAACCAGATGACCAAAGCAAACGACTCATGATAGTACACCATGAACTCGAAAAACTGCTTCGCATCTATCAGCCAGCATGTGTGGCAGTTGAACAGCTGTATTTTGCGAGAAACACAACAACTGCACTTATTGTAAGCGAGGCACGAGGTGTTATCTTGCTGACCGCAGCACTTTTAGATATGCCAGTCTTTGAGTATACACCAAATCAAGTCAAATTAGCAGTTACTGGATCAGGATCTGCAGATAAGCATCAGATGCAGACCATGGTGGCACGCTTGCTTGGGCTTCATTCGATTCCAAAACCAGATGATGCAGCCGATGGACTCGCTGTTGCCCTGTGCCATATTCAGATGCACAGAGGAGGAAGATGAAAAATGAGCACTGGCTGTCACGTGATAGCGACAGATAATGATATGTGATATCTATGATTGAATTTATCTCCGGGAGATTGGTATCTTATGACAAGAGCAGTATCGTGATTGAGCAGAGAGGTATTGGCTACTCCATCTATGTTCCCATATCAGATATCGCTCAGTTTCAGCACCAGGCTACTATGAATGAGACTGTACATGTATATACAGAACTTATTGTTCGAGAAGATAGCCTCTCCTTGTATGGCTTTTTCACCCCGGCAGAGCGTAGTATGTTTCGACTATTGCTTGGTGTATCTCGAGTTGGACCACAACTTGCCTGTTCAATACTCTCCCACGCTTCCATAGATCAGATCGCAGTATCGATCTTGGAGGAAAAAGAGAGCATATTAACAGCAGTTCCCGGCATTGGGCAAAAAAATGCAAAACGCATCATCCTGGAACTGAAAGACAAGATGAAGAAGTACTATAACGATCACGATCAGGAAAAGAATGTCTCACCAGGAAGAGAGATATACTCAGATGCTACTTTAGCACTGGTTGCACTTGGATTTGAGAAACGAGAAGCGGAACATGCAATACAGGAAGTAAACAGGAGATATGCAACTGAGACACAGACTCCAAAAGAGGCCTCTGATCTTATAAAAGATGCCCTTGTCATACTGCGTGGTGATGGGATGTGACATATACCAATGTGAATGATGATACAAAAAGCGAAGAGAAGAAAAAGATCCTCAAGCCAGAGACTCAGCCAGGAGATGGGCCAGATCTGAGCATCAGACCACGAACCCTTCGTGACTTTACGGGGCAAGCTACGGTAAAAGAAACACTTCAGATAGCTATTGAATCAGCAAAGCGTCGCAATGAGGCACTTGATCATATTCTGCTATCAGGTCCGCCTGGACTTGGAAAAACAACACTTGCCCATATCATTGCTCTTGAAATGCAATCCACGATCTCTGTAAGTAGTGGGCCTGTTATCGAACGCCCAGGAGATCTTGCTGCGATGCTGACGCCATTACATCATCAGGATCTTTTATTTATTGATGAGATTCACCGCATCTCTCCCATCGTTGAAGAGACCCTCTATCCTGCAATGGAGGACTATCTTATTGATGTCATGATTGGAGAAGGTCCGTCAGCACGTTCTATTCAACTTCATCTTGAGCGATTTACCCTCGTTGGGGCAACAACACGTACCGGGCTGCTTGGTTCTCCATTTCGAGATCGATTTGGGATATTACTTCGGCTGCATCTCTACGAACCACAAGATCTCATCACCATTCTGCTTCGAACTGCAGCCATCCTTGAGATCCACATAACCCCAGATGGAGCAGAAGAGATTGCAAAGCGAAGCAGGGGGACGCCACGAATCGCAAACCGCCTCCTTCGGCGGGTGCGTGATTATGCGCTTGTCAAAGGAGATGGAACCATTACTGCCTCATTAGCGGATCAGGCACTCATTTTACTAGGGGTAGATCAGCTTGGACTCGATGAGATAGATAGAATGTTGTTGCAAACCATTCTCTATGATTTTGATGGAGGTCCAGTGGGGTTGAAAACACTTGCGATATCTATCGGTGAGGATGTAAAAACAATAGAGGATGTTCATGAACCATTTTTGATTCAAAGTGGTTTCATCAAGAGAACACCCCAAGGAAGGGAGATTACCCCTACTGGAAAAAAGCATATAGAATCAGAATCATCACTTAGGAATCCTGAGATTCTCTATACATAGATACAAGTTCAAACACGGCATCACATATTATTTTTGGAGAAGCGCCCCAGTGCACAATATATCCAATTTGATCCTTTGTCTGTACAGGCCCTCCTCTCTCAAGACGACAACATCGTGCGATATATGGTGAGGTTTTGCTTTCAGATGCAACATTTGCTGGGCAGATATCATGGAAATCAAAATCAGTATCATAACATTCAGCAAGGATCAGACGTGCCGTCATGCAACCTGCAACAGTCTCACCTTCGAAAAGACGATCATTGTCGATACTTTTTTCTGTGCCACCTGCCCGACAAGGGTAGACATCAGCATGAATATCTCTGATATCTGCGATATGGTGTTTAAAATAGATCTCAAGATCACCAAATATTCCTGTCTCTTCAAGGCTCTGGAGAGTCTCAGAGAGGTGAGGAAAGGGAGGAATGAGATCATAGACATGTATTGGTAAGAGCACACTCTCATCGGGATCACATACAAAGTTCATATGTTCATCAATGCCAGTGAAAAGGGTGCATTTCTTCCCTGTTCGTGCCGCTCGAAAGATGAGATCAGCGCGATTATGTAACTGCACACGTTTCGGATACACGCAGATCTCATCATCTCTGGCGAGAACCTTTGTATCAAGTACGGTCCGAAGAAGCCCAGGTTCGTCAGCAAGTGTTACTTGCACGATCTCATAAGAACCATCTTCAATCTCATGAATAAGATAATCTGAACTGAAATAGGCTTTTTTTCCAACATGCATCTCTTTTGCATATCCTATTTGCTTGCATTTCGCAGGAAATAGCATAAGAGTATCTTTGATGTACATCAACAAAAAGAAGAGGGTCACATG
>JAITWW010000078.1 GCA_031285085.1 Candidatus Methanofilum arcanum | reverse complement strand
CCGTGCTTTTTCGTTCAGCGGCCATAGCAGTTGTGTTACACCCGGTCTCATCCCGAACCCGGCAGTTAAGACAACTCACGTGGGTATTTGTACTGAGGTACGAGAGTCCTTGGGAATATATCTTCGCTGCTGTTTTGATGTTGATACGTCTCTTTTGTGAAGTGAAATGCTCAGTTCGTGTGTAGATACTGTGGTAATAGCACATCTATGAATCTGAAATGAAAAGTAGAAACACAGCAGATTATGATGAACCCCGAAGTTTAATAGTATATTAAGCCAATAGTAATCAGGAAAGGCGAAATTTCAGCGAATCTGGTGTAAGCATGACAATGGTTCATAATATGATGAATATTGGATGGGAAGGATCGAACCTTGGATATGCGATGTTGCTGTGGAAAAGATATCTGATATAAATGGATCAACTGTTGCGGTAGTATTTGATATTATTCCAATTGATAATGAAATAGAGAGAATAAAAATGGCTACATGTATTTTCAATGATTGGCTAAACCTATATCGGTTTCTTTTTCAAGTACTTTCATTTATTGTACTAATTGGGCTTTTTACCCCTCATGTCTTTGCAACCACAATTCTCATGAACCCCTCTCGTAACTCTTCAGATATGTATTATCTCTCTTTTACAGATCTCTCATATGAGGCATTACATCATATTTCCTCTCCGCTTGATCCCAACCAACCCCTCGGAAACAGTATCATTACACAGGGAGATGTTATCGTTCGAAGCAATAGCATTAGGCAAGCATTTGGTGCGAATGGGCGTGGGGTGAAGATTGGAGTTATATCTAATGGGGCAGAATCATATGCTGATGCTCAAGCAGCAGGAGAACTCCCTGATTCGCTTCATATTCTCACACTTGGAAATGGAGATGAGGGAACAGCCATAATGGAGATTATTCATGATATGGCACCAGAAGCAGAGATCTATTTTGCGGCATATGGAGGAAACTCTGACAACTTTCAAGATGTTGTCTCTATGCTTGCGCAGCTTGGATGCACAATTATTTGTGATGATGTATACTTCTTTGCTCAACCCTTTTTTGAAAAGGGAGATGTTGCTCGTCATCTGGAAGAGGTTCTTGCAGAATACCCGGATCTGATCTACGTCACTGTTGCTGGCAACTTTTCCATTCTTCATTACTTGGATGCCGCTCGATTTACAATTCCATATGCTACTGGATATCTTCAAGATCTAAGTGGAATGAACCTGCCATTTGTTACCCTTGAAATTCCCCCGAGCTCTAGGGCTATTGTAACACTGCAATGGAGTGAACCATTTAATCAAGCAGCAATCGATTTTGACTTGATTGCAGTAGATGCTGCTGGTTCTGTTCTTGCGATGAGTGATGGTATTCAAGATGGCTTTGGAGATCCATTTGAGCATTTTACGATCCAAAATCCAAACACCTCTCCACTGATTGTCCACCTTGGTGTACTATATCTTGGTACAGAACCTCTCATCTCTGATTCTTTGTATCTTGAGTTTTTTATTCGAGATCAGCACCCAGCTCTTGTTAGCAACCCTGAGATCTTCACACCTCAATACGCTATTTTTGGCCACGCAGCTGTGCCTGACATTATAACCGTAGCCTCAGTAAATTCTTCGTCTCCGGATGTGATTACTCTCGACTCTTCGCAAGGCCCAGCACTTATTGTGCATCCAACACTTGAACTGATAAAAAAACCAGATATTTCAACCCCTACGAATGTTGGAGTGAGTGGAGCTGGGGATTTTCCAATGAATTTTCCTGGAACGAGTGCTGCAGTTCCTCATATTGTTGCAATTATCGCCCAGCTTGCTTCTGCTTTCCCTGATGCGTCTCGTCATGAGATAAAACAGGCTCTTTTTGAGGGTTGTACGGATCTTGGTTCACCTGGGTGGGATCCTGTATATGGCTTTGGTCTTGCCAATGCAGAAAAGTCATACCAGATCTTAGAATCCATTGTTCACGAACGTTTGAATGGCTATTAACAAATGTGGGATGCTTACCAAAACAGATAATGTATAAATAGATCTCTACTCAATCTATAAGAATGATATCTGTGGATAATCTTGCGTGTCTGAAACAGATCGCATTCCTTGGGGGCATTTCAGATCCTATTCTTATTAGTTCGCAGATGCTTGGTGAAGAGCTAGGTTTCAGTCCTCAAACTGCATCACGTAGGCTTAAAGATCTTGAGGTGGCTGGCTTGCTTGAGAGAAGATTATTGCCTCAGGGTCAAGAGGTTCTCTTAACTGAAGCTGGCATACAGGTTCTTCGTGACGATCATGCAGTATATCACCGAATATTTCCGTCAGAACTGGATGAATGGGTGATGCAAGGCACTGTTACTTCTGGACTTGGAGAAGGAGCGTACTACATTGGGCTAGAGTCATACTCAAGCCAATTTCAGAAACATCTTGGCTTTCTCCCGTATCCTGGAACACTGAATATTAAACTTACACCTGCTGGGACAAAAATTCGAAAGAGTCTTCATAGCTCACGTATGATTACTGTCTCTGGTTTTGAATTAGGTGGAAGGACATTTGGCGATGTACTTTGTTATCCATGCACTATTGAGCATGTTCCGTGTGGCATTGTAATACCAGGGCGTAGTCATTATCCAGACTCACTTGTCGAAGTCATTGCTCCAAAAAATCTTCGAGAGATGTTTTCACTTGTAGATGGGGATGAGGTGTTTGTGCATGTTACCATGTGATATGTGTTTCTCCTCCATCCAAATCGATAAAAATTGTATAATGCCATAATTTTATAACTATATGTTTGTACATTTGTATAATATGTGGGTAGCATAAGTGAATATTCGCCAATGCAAATTGGTTTAAAATGAACATAATTACTGTCTTGGAGTTAAAATAATGGTTAATAGAAGTTCAGAACGAGTTGTAGAAAAAGCATGTCATGCACTTGCAGTAGGCGAGATTGTTCTCTTATATGATTTTGACAATCGCGAAAAAGAGACAGATATGGCAGTACGTAGTGACAGGCTAAGACACCAGGATATTGCACGCATGAGAAATGATGCTGGCGGCCTTATCTGTACTGTGATACCATATGATGCAGGTAAAAAACTTGATATTCCATATGCTCGTGATATCCTTCGTTCTGTTGCACTTGTAGAAAAATTAGGTGATATTCCTTATGATCCAACAAATCAGTCTTCCTTTTCCTTATGGGTAAATCATAAAAATACATTTACTGGGATTACTGACCGAGATCGGGCTTTAACCGCATCAGAGATTGCGCATGCCGTCTCTACGGTTCTATCTGGTGAGCCGTTTTCGTTTTCCACTGAGTTTCGTACACCTGGTCACACTCCCATTCTTATTGCAGCCCAGGAGCTGCTTTTAAAGAGGCGTGGGCAGACTGAACTCTCTATTGCCCTTGCTGAGATGGCAGAGATTAATCCAACAGTCACAATCTGTGAGATGCTTGATGATGAATCTGGATATGCCCTCTCAAAAGAGGATGCAATCAAGTATGCAAAAAAGAACAATCTTGTGTTTATTGAAGGAACTGATGTAGTGGAGTTCTATGAATCGAAGATAAATGGAACAGATAATGGGTGAGCTGCTCTTTTTAGCATTTTTATTGGCTCTTATCATAGGCACCTTTTCCTCGATGGTAGGTGTAGGAGGGGGTTCGCTAAATCTTCCTACTCTTATGTTTCTTTTCTCTCTGGACTACAAGGTTGCAGTTGGAACAAGTCTTATTATTATTGTGTGCAGCAGTTTTATGTCTGCACTTAACTATATGAAACAAGGTCAAATATTCACACGTGTTGCGCTCTGCCTTGCTATTCCAGGTCTTATTGCATCAGCGACCTGTTCATATCTGACTCAGTTTATCTCTACATTTTATCTGTCTCTCTTTTTCGGGTTCGTTACTTTTTTACTTGGAGTACAGATGATATATCCTCACCTGCGGATTGTTTTTCCCATATTCTGTGGCCCTACGTTTGAAGAAGAAAAAAAGACCTCGTTTGGAAACGTAGTACGTGCCAAACTCTCATATTTTCATTTGCTTTTCTGGGGCCTTGTCTCTGGAACTGCAAATGGATTCACTGGTATTGGGGGCGGACTTATTAATGTTCCGACCATGGTCATTGGCAACGTTCCCATGCACACTGCTGTTGCAACATCGAGTCTTGTGATATTTTGTGCAAGTACTGCTGCTTCTCTTGTTCACATCTCGCTTGGCCATGTTGCTCCCTTTCCAATTCTTTTTGTGTATGTTACGGGGGCGATGATTGGGGCGTTTATCGGATCACGAACCGCTCACCTTGTGGCTGAAAAGAAGTTGCGACTTGGTTTTGGCATCCTCGCGACTTCGATCTCTATAAGTGTTGTTCTACGTCTCTTTTTGTAAATGCTATCTCATCTTTTTTGCTTTCGTCTTCCTTTTTTTATTTCATCACTTTGCTTTTTACTGCGAGTTACTCTTTGATATGTAATTGCAAATCGATGGGCTTCATTGCGTATCTCTTGCAATAAGAGTGAAGCCTCAGAGTTTCGTTTAATTGGAAGGGGAGTTTGAGATGAGATGCTATAGATCTCTTCTTCTCGTTTTGCAAGGCTGATCAAAGGAATCTGAAGGTTGAGAGCTTTCATTTCTTGATGGGCAGCCTGTAACTGTCCTTTTCCTCCATCTACTACAATAAGATCAGGCAATGGTGATTCTTCTTCTAGCAATCTGGTGTATCTCCTGCGTACGAGTTCTGCAATGCCTAAGAGATCATCACTTCCCTCGTAGCTTTTGAGTTTGTATCGGCGGTAATTTCGTTTGTCTGGTTTTCCATCCATAAATCGAACCATAGCACCAACAGTTCCTGTGCCACTTAAATGCGAGACATCAAAGCACTCAATAATGGATGGGGGTGCTTGGAGGTTGAGTGCTTCTCCAAGTGCATCTACCCTGATGATGTGCTTGAAAAAAGTAGCTCCAATATTTTTTGAGACGAGTGAAAGCAGACGGCGTTTGTCCCCTCGTTTGGGTACTGTGATTGTTACCTTTGATCCACGCTTCTTTGATAGGTACTCCTCCATTGAGTCGTCTACTTCCTCAGGGAGAATAAGAGTATGAGGGGGGAGATTTTCTGTGTAGTACTGAATCAGAAACTCATCTAAAAACTCCTCTGTTTTCTCGAATACAAACTCTTCTTTGTGTGTGAGACATCCCCTTTCAACAGAAAAGAGCATGAGATAGACTTGATCTGCATGGCATGCATAATGGATAATATGTTCATGCTCTTTTATATCTCGAAGCACGTACTGCCGCTCAGAGAGGTGTTCAATAGCTTTGATCTGATCTCGAAGCTGAAGAGCTTTTTCGAATGCAAGATTATCTGAATGTTGTTGCATATTTTCTTTCATCTCTGAAAGAAGCTCGGTATTTTTTCCTTGCAGAAGTTTTTCCGAACATTTTACTTGATATGCATACTCCTGTTCTGATACCTTTCCAGTACATGGTCCTGCACAAGAATCAAGATGATACCTTAAACATGGGTGTTTTTTAAGATTTTTGCAAGATCGAAGTTTGAATGTTTTTTTCGCAAAATATAGGATCTGATCTCGTTCACGTGCTGAGACAAATGGGCCAAAATAGGTTGCTTTCTTCGCCTTTCCACCATCTATTTTACTACTTGGATCCTTTGTTCGAACAACACTGATCCTTGGGTATACATCCCCTGAGAGAGCGATATAGGCATATCCTCTTGAATCCTTTAAAGCAATATTATATTGTGGCCGATGTTTTTTTATAAGTGTACTCTCAAGCAGTAGGGCTTCAACTTCACTGGATGTCACAATAAAATCAATATCTGCGATCTGAGAAACAAGCCTTTTTGTTTTTGTGTCATGATGTGTTTTTTGAAAGTATGAAGAAACACGCCGTTTCAGATCTTTTGCTTTTCCAATATAGATTATCTCTTTATGCTCATCACGGAAGAGATAACAACCAGGATCATGAGGAAGATCAGCTAAAATCATATGTTGCGAAGTGAAGTTTGCATAAATAGGGGGTGAGATTTTTATGAGAATGCCAAAGCGATCTGCTGTATCATTGCATCTGTTCGCTCCTGTGTTTGTTTTGAAGAACGTATAACCTCGTCATAGCTCGCGACAGTGTTTGAGACTCCATTTGCATAGTTATCTACAAAACAGATCGCTGCACATGGTATTTGAAGATCATTTGCAATCATGATCTCATGAGCGATGGTCATTCCAACGATGTCTCCATACTGCGCTAGATACTTGACCTCATGCTCTGTTTCAAACCGAGGCCCTTCTGTCTGCACATAACAGCCACCATAGCGTGCTTGAGGAAAGAGAGTTGAGAGTTTTTGTGCAAGCTCTGTTGAGATCTGAGCGGTTATATGGGTTAGTGAGTTATTATATATTGTAATGGTTTTGAATGTGCAAAAATAATCGGTTGGAATGATGATGGAACCTGGTGGCAGATCCACATGAAGTGATCCCGTTGACCCAATGCAGATCACAATATCAACTCCAAGAACAGCAAGTGCAGAAAGATGTGCTCTTACATTCATTTTATGGGGGGGGGTTTGAAACTGATGCCGTTGAAGGAGGACGATTGTATCAGAGCACATCACTTCTGAGGATCCATATGGGGTATGTATCATCTGTTTTGTGGGATTTGACAACTGAGTATGCATGATAGCAGTACCGCCAATAATACCTAACATAGGTACAGTATCAACATGAGAAGGTAAAATGGATCTGTTCATTTCGAACTCTAATGCTTGAACTTTGACCTCTTGATATCTGATTTTTCTATGCATATGCCTCCATACAAGGCTGAATTGGTACCACAGTTCAGTTCGATATGTATATAATTGGTCATGAGGATAGGTACTTACATATCATTGGAATGTGATATCTTCCAAACGTGGGAGTGTTATAGATGGGGAATGTTAGGATACTATATAGCGTCATTTTAGTGGTAGCTCTCCTGACTTTAGTGCCAATCGCGTCGATTTCAGCTGATGAAATCACTGACACTAATGCTGAGGGTTCCTTTACTACACTGCCTTTTGCTTTTATTGCAAACGAAGGACAGTTTGTTGATGGCATAGCTTTTCAAACAACATCACCTGAACAGGTGATCTCGTTACGAAGTGACAGGATTGAGTACATCCATGCAGACGGATCAGCTCCTGTTTCCGTGATTTTTAAAGGTGCAGAGCCAAACCCAGTTATTTCGGGCCATGATCCAATGGATGGAACTGCTGGATTTTTCTATGGTTCTGATCCTGATACATGGACAACCGGTGTGGAACTGGTAACTAAAGTCATATATGAGGGCTTATACCCTGGTATTGATATGCAACTCTCTGGTTCTCAAGGGGTGCTAAAAACAGAATTTATCGTCCAACCAGGTGCGGATCCATCTCAGATTGCATTACAGTATGAGGGTCAGACTGAGATATACATTGATGATGAGGGCGCGCTTGTTGCTTCTACAGGCACTCGTGATATTATTGATGAGACACCATTCTCATATCAGATTGTGCAGGACATTGAAACCTCTGTGGAAAGTGCATATCTCCTGTCAAAAGATAATGTCGTAACCTTTGAGCTTGGCTCTTATGACAACACCCTCCCGCTTGTTATTGATCCAGTCATGCGATACTCGCTCTATTTTGGTGGTGGTAATAAGGACCTTGGAAATGCTATTGCAGTCGATGACTATGGATATGCATACATGCTTGGGACTGCCATGTCTCGAAGCTTGAAATATAAGCCTGAGTTTAGCATATTGAGTGCACAGGGAAATAATGCAATTGACAATAGTCGTGATGCATTTCTTGTCAAGATTAATCCAGATGGAACAGCACTTGAGTATCTGATCTACATTGGAGGCTCAAGTGAAGATGAAGGCAATGACCTTTACCTTGATACAAATGGTGATATCTATATCTGTGGTGCTACTGCATCAAGGGATTTCCCTACTGTGAATGCGTTTCGAAATTCGCTTTCTGGGGGACGGGATGCGTATATCACAAAAATAAATGCAGCAGGTACTGATTTTATCTTCTCGACATATATTGGAGGTTCTGCTAATGATGAAGCCCTTGGTATTACCCTTGATCAGGATCGAAATATTCTGATTACTGGTTTAACTCGTTCATGGGATTTCCCAATTGTTAATCGATACGAGCTGTCTCCATTTGGGGGAATGGTTGATGCATTTATCACGAAGATGAATCCAACAGCCTCTGCGATTATTTATTCAAACTTCATTGGTGGTTCTGCATATGATGTTGGACGTGCCATTGCAGTTGACGCAGAAGGTTATGCCGTTGTTGTCGGAGAAACTGAATCAAGGGACTTCCCACTTGTTAGACCATTCCAGGCTGAGAGAAAAGGACACTGGAATGCATTTGTTGTTGCATTTGATCCAGAAGGAACATATCCAGCAGCCTATTCTACGTATCTTGGAGGTTCTAAGGATGACTATGCAAGGGATATTCTCGCTTGGCCGAATGGTTATGTTACCGTTGTTGGTAAGACCAATTCAAAGGATTTTCCAACTGAGAATGCAATTCAGCCATATCTCTCTGGTTTGTGGGATGGTTTTATCACAACGTTCAGCCCAGAAGGTAACTCCCTTGTTCAGAGTACTTACTTTGGAGGCTCTGCAAATGAGGAAATAAATGGCATTGCCCGTGATGGAGAGGATAATGTCTATGTTATCGGAACAACGAACTCAAAAGATCTTGCGATTGTGAATGCCTACCAGTCTCGATTAGGTGGTGCGTCTGATGCATTTATCACGAAATTTGATAGTGCTGTTGGCATGATTAAGTACTCTACCTACCTTGGGGGGCATGGAAATGACGAAGGTCGTGCCATTGCAGTGACAACGGAAGGAGATGCATATGTTACTGGATATACAGAATCTAAGAACTTCCCACAGGTCTGGCCATTCCAGCAGCACTTTGGTGATGGTGACGAAGATGCATTTGTCGCTGTTATTTCAGATAATGCGTACATTCCACTGCCTGAGTTTGTAGGTGTTCCAACAGAGGGTGAAGCTCCACTTACTGTTCAGTTTACTGATCTTTCACGTGGTATTCCAACTGCCTGGCACTGGAACTTTGGTGATGGGGAGGTATCAGCTGAACGCGATCCCCAACATGTGTACAGTACTCCTGGCATCTACACAGTGAGCCTCACCGTTTCAAACATTGTGTCAGAACAATCTCTGACAAAAGAAGATTACATAGTAGTACGTGAACCTGTGATACCACCTATTGCTGATTTCGCTGGTGTTCCTCAGTCTGGAATTATTCCTCTGACCGTATCTTTCACAGATTTGACTCTTAATGAGCCAACCTCCTGGTACTGGGACTTTGGAGATGGAGCGAGCTCAACTGAGCAAAATCCAATATACACATACATAGAGCCTGGAATATACACGGTCAGTTTAACAGCAACAAACTCTGCAGGCTCTGACACGGCAATCAAGTTCGAGTTCGTTACTGCAGTTCCACCAGCTATCACACCCATTGCTGACTTCACTGGTGTTCCTCAGTCTGGAGCTGTTCCTCTGAGTGTCGTTTTCACAGATCTGTCGCTTAATGAGCCAACCTCTTGGTCTTGGGAGTTTGGTGATGGGGGGGTCTCAACTGAGCAGCATCCAACATACACGTACACAGAACCTGGAATCTACACGGTTAGCTTAACGGCAACAAACTCTGCAGGCTCTGATACTGCAATAAAGACTGAGTTTGTTTTTGTTTCTCCTGCTGTTATTGCACCTATTGCTGACTTCAGTGCAAACCCCCGCTTCGGAGATGCTCCATTAACGGTGAAATTTGCTGATCTGTCTTTGAATCAGCCAACTTCTTGGTCTTGGGAGTTTGGTGACGGAGGGGTTTCCACTGAGCAACATCCAACCTATACCTACATGGAAGCTGGAACATATACTGTTTCATTGACTGTGCAGAATGAGGCTGGCATTGATACTGCAACAAAGACTGAGTTTGTTACTGCTTCTCCAGCTGTTATCAAGCCCATTGCTGATTTCATTGGTATTCCTCAGTCTGGTGTTGCTCCTCTGACGGTATTATTCACAGATCTGAGTTTGAATCAGCCAACTTCTTGGTCTTGGGAGTTTGGTGATGGAGGTGTCTCAACTGAGCAGCACCCCAGCTACACCTACATTGCTCCTGGAACGTACACTGTTAGCTTAACGGTCACGAACTCTGCAGGCACTGATACTGCAATACAAAAGGAGTTTGTTTTTGTATCTCCCGCTGTTCTCGCACCTATTGCTGATTTCAGTGCAAACCCACGTTCAGGTGTTGCTCCACTAACAGTGAAGTTTGCTGATCTGTCTTTGAATCAGCCAACTTCTTGGTCTTGGAAGTTTGGCGACGGAGGAGTCTCAGCTGAGCAGCACCCCAGTTATACCTACACTGCTCCTGGAACATACACCGTTACCTTAACGGTCACGAACTCTGCAGGCACTGATACTGCAATTCAAAAGGAGTTTGTTTTTGTTTCTCCCGCTGTTCTCGCACCTATTGCTGATTTCAGTGCAAATCCACGCTTAGGTGTTGCTCCATTAACGGTGAAGTTTGCTGATCTGTCTTTGAATCAGCCGACTTCTTGGTCTTGGGAGTTTGGTGATGGAGGTGTCTCAACTGAGCAGCACCCCAGTTACACCTACACTGCTCCTGGAACATACATGGTTAGCTTAACGGTCACAAACTCTGCAGGAATTGATACTGCAATGAAACCTGAGTTTGTTACTGTTTCTCCCTCTGTTATCAAGCCTATTGCTGATTTCAAGGGTGTTCCTCAGTCTGGTGTTGCTCCTCTGACGGTATTATTCACTGATCTGAGTTTGAATGAGCCAACTTCGTGGCTCTGGAACTTTGGAGATGACTCAACATCTACTGAGCAAAACCCCAGCTACACCTACACTGCTCCTGGAACATACAC
>JAITWW010000074.1 GCA_031285085.1 Candidatus Methanofilum arcanum | reverse complement strand
CAGGTACATAGCACCTACATCAGTTTAGTTATTACTTATTCCTATTGAATCTATGCTGTGTTGCATAGTTCGTAGAGTTTCCAAAAGGAAAGAACGGGAAAGAATGCATGAATACGTTTGGATCTACGTAGAAAATAGAAAAAATGAGCAGAATTCAAATTTTGAGGTACTTATTATGTCTGCACACCTCATTTCTTATCTTCCTCATATACCCTCCTATTGCAATTGTCAGAACCTGAATGACAGAGATGAGCACATGTAGCATGACATCCACACCCCTCTCCCCGAATGCTCTTTACTACCATCCTGACAAAGAGGATAATAATCCCTATTGCAAGAAAAAAGAAAAGGAGGGCCCAGGTATCAGGAGAAGCCAAGAAGAGTACCTCCTTGATACACCAAAAACGAAGCAATCCAGGCAACAACAAACATGCCAACTGCTGCAACTCCAGTTAGTTTCCAAGAACCAGTCTCTTGTTTCACCGTAAGCATTGCTGCAAAACAAGGAATATACAACAGCACAAACACCATAAACGAGTACGCCGAGAGTGGTGTAAATATGCCATGAAGCACATCACCAAGTGATCCCTCCGAAGCCCCATACAGGGATCCAAGGGTACCGATGACAACCTCCTTTGCAATGAGTCCCATCAATAGTGCAACAGAAAATTCTGGCTCTCCAAAACCGAGAGGAGCAAATATTGGTGAGATTGCTGTTCCAACAACACCAATTACAGACTCTGATGAAGCGTACGGAACACCGAATGGAAGTGAGGCAAGCAGCCACATGAATAAGACCGCTGGAAAGATGATAACTCCAGCCCTTCGAAGAAACTGCCATCCATTCTCATATGCATGAAAAAGAACAGCTTTTACCCGTGGAGCACGAAACGGAGGCATCTCCAGAAGGAAGGGAGATGATTCTCCGGTAAATAGCGTTTTTTGAAGCGCAAAGCCAACAAGAAGTGCAATAAAAATACCAAGGAGATACAGTGAGAACATGACAACTCCATGCAAAGAAGGTGCAAAGAGGGCGGAGGTAAAGAGCAAGTACACAGGAAGGCGTGCACCACATGACATAAAAGGAACCATGAGAATAGTTAAAAATTTCTCTCGTTCACTTTCAAGAGTACGAGCAGCCATAATTGCGGGAACACTACATCCAAACCCCAAAATCATCGGAATAAATGATTTTCCATGCAGACCGATCTTTTTCATAATTGCATCCATAATCACTGCAACCCGGGTAAGATACCCAGAGTCTTCAAGAATAGCAAGCAGAAGAAACAGCAACAGAATGTTTGGCAGAAAGATGATAACAGAGCCAACCCCACCAATGACACCATCGCTTACAAAGGAGACAACCCATTTTGGTGCCGGAGTCACAGAGAAAAACGCAGCAGAGAACTTTGCAAGGAGTGAAAATGCCTTTTCAATCAGAGCCATAAATGGAGCTCCAAGAGTAAACACGATCTGAAACAGCAGGTACATCACAGCAAGGAAAATTGGAAATCCAAGCCATTTATGAGTGACGATATCGTCTATCCTTCTACTTCTCTCAATTGAGCTCATCCTCTGCTTCGTCACAGATGCCTGTACGATACTGTCAATATGTGCATATCTCTGATTTGCAAACACTTCTTTGAGAGGGATCCCATCTATGGTAGATTCTCCATGAATCAATTCTAAAATTGCATTCCATCGTGTTTTTCTATGATCACGACTCAAAACCTCTGTGATGCGATCTTCAAGATCACTGCTGTACTGCATGTGTTGCTCTGATGGTTTCGGTCTTGAAAGAATTGCATGGATGAGATCTTTTTTTCCAGTATTATCGATGGCTTCGATAGGAATAACAGGAACACCAAGATCTTTTGAAAGAGCATCGGCATTGATATGTATACCATCCTCAGTCGCAAATCGATTCATATTTAATGCAACAATCAGTGGAACACCAAGCTCAATCAACTGGAGGGTCAAATAGAGATGTCGTTCAAGGCGTGAAGCATCAACAATGTTAAGAACAACATCTGGTCTTTGCGTTGTTAAAAATTCAATAGAGATATCCTCTTCAAGTGAACGTCCACTCAGACTATATGTCCCAGGAAGATCAATGATATCAAATACAGTACCCTCATAAACACGCTTTCCTTCCTTGCGTTCAATAGTAACTGTCTTTCCAGGCCAGTTTCCAACATGGTGATGAAGCCCAGTAAAGTTGTTAAACAGGGTTGTTTTCCCACAGTTTGGGTTTCCTGTAAGTGCAACCGTGATACATTCATTCGAGCTCGTCACGAACGCTCCACCCCTATTTTCTTTGCATCTGCTCTGCGAATTGCAAACTGGCATCCTCGTGCAGTTATCATGATGGGATCACCAAGAGGGGAAGCACCACAGACAGAGATAGCAGTTCCTTTCGTGATACCAAGTTCCAACAAGCGATGAGTAAATGACGAATCATGATGAAGTGAGGTTACAATCCCTGCTTGACCAATAAGGACGGCATCAAGTGTGGTTATGAGTTTCGATGATTGTTTTAAGGGCAGATCTAATGATGTATCTGATTGCATGCTCTATGTTTCTGCCATTTGGTTCGTATATATGTGCTCCGAAGTTTTTTCGGATTTTTCTGAATTCCGAAACTGTTGTGTTGCATAATTCCTGAGTAGAAAAGCGAAATTTTTTGAGCTGTAAACATAAGGCCCACCACGGCAATGGGTGCAAGTGCATAATGATCACGTGCATGCTACTTGGAACAAATGAGTGGTACTCTTCAAAAACAGGTATACCCACTCAATTATGCAAGAGATATTTCTTCGGAATTTTAGGATACATAAGAGAAGTAACCAGCTATTTCACATTGGTGTACCTTGCATCGATAGAGTTACTTTCTTATGAACATAACTTCTTGCATAATATGTTTGAAATAATAGTATGACAAAAGCTAGACCAAAGAGGATTGAGTTGTATGAGATACATAGCCAAAGAGAACGATCTCGGAGTTAGTATATATGAGTTTATAAAGTTTTGTGACTTTATTGAGCACGAAAAGCCATTTGCAACACCAAAAGGAGCTTTATCAACGAAGGCGTGCTATGAGGTTAATAAACTCCTGCAATATCCTAAAGCAGGCGCTAAGAAGACGGATAGAATGGATCAATATCCATCAGTATCATTATGGTTTTTGATTGCGAAAGAAGCTGGACTTATCGCCTACACCGAAACGAAAGGCAGCAAAAGTACCTACACTACAACGAGTAAATATGTAGATTTTAAGAGAATGAATCTTTTTTCACAGTATTTATTAATTTTCTATATTTGGTTTTGTTTTGTAGATGGTGGTACTCAATACAATGAGGGGGGCCTTGGTTCCATAGTGATCAGATCGCTTGACAGAATTTTCACACGATTAGCCGAAAACGGTTCTGAAAAATGGATAAAAAACGATCAAAGTGGAGTTAACATATTCGATGAGGGGAGTGATCCTGCTCAAATGATGATGAAGCTTTTCTATAAAAGTGCACATAATTTGAGAGATTTGGGGTTGATTGAGTTTGAAGAGGGTGCTAAATTGAACAAATATTTCAAAACACCTATCATATCACTATTAAAACCGACAGAGTTCGGTGCTGTTATATTTGGTGCTTGTGAGCAAAGAAAATATACAGCGTTTAATGTTCATTATGAGGATAGGTATTTTGAACTTTTGTACGATAGAGACGCCGAAGATGACCCGGTATTAGACCAACAAAGAGGTGAAGCCTTTGAACCCGAAATGGAATCATTTGTTACTCCTTTTTTAGACTGCTTTCCGCAAGGCTCTATTGATATAGCTACCATCAGACGAATTCTGTATGAGTATGATAACCTTCATGATGACAATCGTGTGTTTGAATTCAAAGTATCATTGAGTAAAAAATGTTACCGTGTTATCCGCTGTCTGCCAATGCACACGTTTGAAGATTTGCACCTTGCGATACAAGATGCATTTGACTTTGGTGATGATCATCTCTATGCATTTTTCTTAGACGGGAAATTTTATTCGAAATATGCGGTAAATTCACCATTTACAGAAGAACCACCGTTTGCAGATGAACTCTGCCTGGGTAATTGTCGGTTAACTAATAAACAGCGAATACTGTATCTGTTCGATTTCGGTGACGAATGGACATTTGATATTGTTTTAGATGTAAAATATGATACAGGGGTAATTGACGAAGATGTCAAAATAATCAAGTCCGTTGGAAAATCCCCTGAACAATATCCTGATCGTGATGATGATGACGAAGAGGATGAATGATGAAACAATCAGCCTGAGAAAGAGGATAATAACCCACCTCACTCACTTTTTTCGCCGACATCCCCTGCTTTGCCTTTGGTTT
>JAITWW010000125.1 GCA_031285085.1 Candidatus Methanofilum arcanum | reverse complement strand
TCGGAAGTGGTTCACTCCACTATGTTATGCAGCTTCTCAGCGCTGAGTCCCCACACCTTGAGGTAGGGCGTTCGTACCTGATACATGCTGGTGCTCGTGCTATCCCTGTAGTTATGACTGCGTTTGATTCTGAAAATAGCTCTCTGCATGAAGAAGGCCGAAAAATACTTGCAGATATCTATGATCACGATCCATTTTCGTACATTCATACTATTCCCAAAGTTCAGTCACATGACATCCAAGAAGCATATACTCCTATCGTTGCCAACGAAATTCGCAGCCTTCCCGTCCTGCTTTCATTGCTTCGGTATGAGGATAGAAAGTCTCAGCTTTTCGCTCACGAAATGTTTAAAAAAATAGGAGATCATATCATTCCTACACTCATTGAGATGTTGCGAAGCGCTGATGAAGAACAAACACAGATTATCAGTAACTTATTAGCAAATTATGGTGACTCAGTTACTGTTCCTCTTATCCATGCGTTACATGATCCCAAGCTGCAAAAAACTGCTTCTCTCACGCTGAGCAAGATTCCAGATTCGGTGCCAAAGCTTATTCCACTTCTCAGTGAAGATACCAACAACATATCATACTACGCAGGTTCTGCAGTTGCGCACAGTGACAGAGACGGTGTGGCAGTTCTCATTCAGAACTTCCATGATGAGGATAATCCTGAAACCTTGGTTAAAATACTATCAGAAATAGGTTCAACAGCAATGTTTCCTCTTTTTGCAGCCTTGTCAGAGCTCAATGCTACGGGGATGAGCGGAACTCAGCGCTCTCTTGGACTTATGCAATGTCTTATTACTCTTGCTCTTTTAGATGACAAGCAAATGCATATTCTATTCGAACTAACCAATAAAGAACCAATCAATCTTATTATTACTGCTATGAGTCGTGAAGGAGAGTCAGCCCTTGATTCACTTGTACGCTCTCTCATGAACTGGAGGGGGGAGACTCCAACACTTGCATATGAGATCTGTAACAGAATGAAGGCAGCTGCAATTGAAAAATTACATGCTGCAGTTGAAACAATTCCACTGGGAGATGTCCGTAAAATTCCAATTTTACAGTTGCTTGTCTCTTTACATGACTCTTCTTGTCCTTCCCTCCTCCTGAAATGCCTTGAAGATCCATCTGAAGAGATCAGACTTGCAACCACTCGTGATATGGGTAAGTTCGGAAGAGGGACACTCAAATCACTTCAAAAAGCAGCCAATGACAAAAGTGCAGCGGTTCGAACAGCTGCCGTTGTTTCAATGGGTGAAATTGGTATCCCTGCTCTTGATTCATTATTTGAAGCTCTTAAATCAAAGGAGAGTTCAATTCGTTCTGTTGCTATAGATGGTATTGCAAAAATAGGTGAACCTGCACAGATTATGCTTGTCCAAGCACTCACCGATAAGGATAGAGATGTTCGAAAAAATGTTGTGCGCCTGCTTGAAAAGATAGCTTGGCAGCCAAAGTACACCATTGATAAGGTTGACTACCTTTTTGCTGCAGAAGACTGGAATGGATTAATAAAAATGGGCCCATCTACCATTGACGTGCTAGAACAGGGATTAAAAGATGATGACGAGGAGATCCGCTCAAAGTCAAAAGAAGCTCTTCAACAGATTCGTGGGGATGTTCTTCCGCAAGATAATAGAATCATAAGAAGATCATAAGAAGGGTGTATGATGAAGATATATGGGAGATCTAAAGATGTGACTATGCACAAGCGAACGCATACAAGAACGTTTTTACAAAAAAGGATGCAAATATCATCTTGCTTGGTGCTCTGACTATGGAAGTTGGTATGAAACATTTTATTTCCATTCAATCCATCCCACGGGAAAGTATTGATAAACTATTGGATCGTGCCGAGCAGATTGCTCGACACCGTCCAACTGGACGTCCGTTATCTGAAAAAATATTAGGTCTTCTTTTTTTTGAACCCTCAACAAGAACACGAATGTCTTTTGAGTCATCTATGCTTCGTCTCGGTGGCCAATGTCTCAACCTTGGTGGTGCTGAAAGCTCAGTAATGAAAGGTGAGACACTTGCCGATACCATTCGCGTCGTAGATGGCTATGTAGATGCGATTGTACTTCGCCATCCACGCATTGGTGCCGCTCAACTATCTACTGAGTTTTCATCAGTTCCGATTATTAATGCAGGAGATGGAGCTGGTCAACACCCCTCTCAGACCCTTATAGATCTTTATACAATTCGTCAGTCATTTCCTCTTGATGGTCTTGATGTAGGGCTTCTTGGAGATCTGCATTACGGACGTACAACACATTCTCTTGCCTATGCGCTTGCTAAATATGGTGTGACAATCCACACAATCTCTCCAAAAGGACTTGGCTTTCCTCTTTCTGTAAAACGTAGTCTTACACGTTTTGGAGCTTGTGTTGTTGAGCATGAATCGATAAAAGAGGCACTACCTCATCTTGATGTACTATATGTCACTCGTATTCAGCGAGAACGTTTCCCTGATCCAGCATCTCACTATGACACACTTCATTCATATCGAATAACTCCGGAACTCCTTTCAAATGCACAAAAACACCTCATTGTTTTGCATCCTCTCCCTCGAATAGATGAGATTGATCCTGGTGTTGATGTTCTTCCTCATGCGAAGTACTTTGAACAAGCAAAAAATGGTATTCCTGTGCGTATGGCTCTCTTACTTGGGGTGATGAAATGAACAAAATAGATGTGGATCAGATGGAAAACCAAAAAAAAACAGCGTTCAAGAATATTCAATCGGGCTCAAAATATCAGGCTGGATTGGTTATTCGTCCAATTGAAAATGGAACCGTCATTGATCACATTACTGCTGGAGAAGCATTAAATGTTCTTCGTATTTTGGGAATTACAGGAAGTACAGTTGAGCGCATCAGTGTTGCTACCAATGTCATAAGCAAAGAAATGGGTCAGAAAGATCTTGTCAAGATCGAAAACCGGGAACTTGCACAGCAAGAAGTTGATCGAATCGCTCTTATTGCTCCTCAGGCATCGATAAACATCGTTCGCAACTGTGTTGTCATTGAAAAGAGTGTTGTTTCTAATCCAGAAGAACTGGTGGGAGTGGTGAAGTGTCCAAACCCCTGTTGTATTACAAATGCAAACGAGCCTGTTTCAACCAAATTTTATGTACGACAAAGTGTATTGATATGTTCCTACTGTGATTGGCATATTGAAAAGAATATACATTCATATATTCTTTAAACTATCATCCTCTTAATCCACATTTTTCGTTGGTTGAAGGGTGAACATCGGTTGAGTTGGTTGAGTTGTAGGAGTCTGAGTTTTTGGGAGCGTAAACATCGGCTGAGCTTTTTGGTTTTGCTGAGTTGTTTGTGAGATTATCTCATCTGTATCCACGTTTACATCCGTATCCACGTTTGCGTCCGTATCCATACTTACATCCGTATCCATGCTTAGATCTGTATCAACGTTTACGTCCGTATCTATGCTTAGATCTATATTCATGTTTAGATCCGTATCCACGTTTACGTCCGTATCCACGCTTACATCCATATCCATACTTACATCTGTATTCATGCTAAGATCAGAAAGATTTTCCCCGTTATCAGCGTGTTCAGTGCAGTCTGCAAATGTAAACTCACGTCTTTCATCAACATAGATAAAGTCACGTTCATTTATAGTTGATGAATCTGGATCTGTTGTGACCACAAAGATATAATGATTACAGGGTAATACAACGTCATTCGGAGAGAATGTAAAGGAAAGGAATGTAGAACCATCAGGATCGAGATTAACCGTTTCATACCCGAGGCTAACTGCAGAATCTGATATTGAATATGCAGCTAGCTCAACAACACCATCCACCCCATGGGGACGTGTATTCATTACTTGCACGTGAACCTGGTACACATTATCATGGGTTAAGAGGTCTCCTTGACTGTTAATAGTTGCTTCAATAAGAGTGAGTGGAGGTTGTGGTGCTGTACTTGGCTGAAAGGAAAAGTCATCAAGTGAAACGGCGCCAACAGAAACACATAGCAGGAGTAAAGATATTTGAAAAAGTACTCCAGAAATACATTTATGCAGCATATGAACCAATATACAATTTCATTAAGAGTATCTCTTGAAGTAAATAATGTTTGTGTAATGAGATCACCCAATGAAACGATTTACATTGGACAGTTTGCTCCTTTTTGTCCTTCCTTTCTTTTCAAATTTCTGTTCCATGGTGTCTTTAATGGTTAAATATGAAAAATATTTTAAACACTTATACAAATAATAGCATTAATTTTATTTATTTCTCATTTAATCCTTATTTCAGTGGTAAAAATCTAAATGACAAATCTTGTCTCCACACAGTAGAATATATGCGCGATAATTTTTGTGCACTGATCTCCGTAACTCCTATCAGGTAATAACATCAACAAGATTTCATTCCATCATGTTCAAATTCTTATCATGCATGTCAATACATTATCCATGTGTCTGGTTTTTTTTCTCATATGCATTGGATTTTGCACAATCGGATTCGCAGAGAGCATAGATTCTGATAGTGATTTTGAAGAGATGGATGTTAGCATACATTCAACTAACTCAGGTATTCTTGATATCGAATTTAATAATGCAATAAATGAAAGTAGGGGAATGCCCCAGGTTGAGGAATGTGTTATTACTGCATTTCCAAGCATCGGTACTATTCAAGATCCTGCACTCATCGAAGAGATAACATTTCCTTTCACTATTAATGGAACACGTTACACCATCACTATTCCAGTTAATAAAAATCTCTACCTAGCTGCACATGAAGGAAACCGTGATATCTCTTTTACAGGTCCATGTTACTCATCAGAGTTGTATGAATCACGCTGGTCAACACTTGCTATGCAGCCTATCTGGAATGATTTTTATGCTACAATAACCTCGGAACTTGAATATATATTATACAATAACCCTGAGCTCTCTGATAAAAGTTTAATTGATGTCGCTGAGGCCTGGATACAGTCAATTCAGTACCGCACCATGAATGCAGCGCGTACGCTCTTTCCAGTAGAGGTATTGTACGAACGAGCTGGAGATTGTGATGATAAAGCACTCCTTGTTGCATCATTGCTTGCATATAATGGTTATGACGCAGCAATCATTGAGTACGTGGGTCATGCGGTAGCAGGTGTTGGCGCAAAAGATTGTAACGGAACACCAGGGTATCTCTTTTTAGAGACAACAACAACACAATACTATAACCTTTCTGATCTAATAAGTGATTCACAGCCAGTGCTCGAAGGTCTTGAATTCCCAGACTGGTACCAAAACGCAGTAATTGGTTCTGGTTTTCATGAACCAACCGCAGTTCGAAAGATTGGAACAGGAACAAAGACATATCCAGGATGTGTCGATTCTTTGTACCTCATCCATGAACCGAAAGTATCTGAAAAAGAGGCAGAACTTTCTACGCTTGCAATGAGAGCAGCATACTACACCTCACAGAATCAATATGACGAAGCATTATCTCTTTGTGACGAAGTTCTTGCTCAAGATCCAGGACATCGAGACGCAAGTCTGCTCAAAGCACTCATACTTTCAGAACGAGAAGAACATGAAGAAGCCGTAGCAACAGTTGAAGCAGCGTTGTTAGTACATACAAATGATACTGAGCTTCGAGAGGCAGCAGCAATTGTGTATTTTACTGCGAAGGAATATGAGCGAGCTCTTGAAGAAAATACAGAGTGGATCGCATTATCTGACCTTAAAGAACGTGACGAGCAAGCTCTTGTACAGCGGTTTACTATTCTTGTTGAACTTGGAATGTACGAAGAAGCACGTGAAGCTCTTGAAAGATTGGTAATAATATCCCCTGAAATTATCGAATATGCTGCACAACTTGGAATTCAATGCTTAAATATGGGAGATTTCGATTCTGCTGACAAACAATTCGCTGAAATACTTGAAAAGATTCCTTACGCGGTAGATATGCAGTTATTGCAAGGCCTTGCATTGCTTTCATTAGGGCGTGAAAAAGAGGCACAGAATCGATTTCATTCTGTTGGAGAAGATACCACAGAGATGTATCTAACGCTCTATAATGAAAATGAAGAGCCAATCCCATATTTTAAGGAATATAAACCATTTTCAGAGAGATACATTCAATTTATCGAAGCAGATCCATTTTCACTGCCCATTTTTATTGCACGAGGAGATGAAGAACTCATTCCATCTTCTGATGGAGCGAGGGTAAGAAATGTAACAGAAGCAATGCGCTGGTATGAACGAGCGAAAACAGCAGATCCAGCATCACCTTTGGCATGGCTTGCAATTGGTGCATTATATGAGTCAGAAGGGAAACAAAGAGAAGCAGAACTTGCATATCTTGAAGCAGTCTCTGTAGATCAAAACAGCACGAAGGCATGGTACGAACTTGGTCGTTTCTATTCCGAGATGAAAGAGTATGAGATGGCATATTCAAATTTAGAGCAAGGACTAGAAATAGATGATACATATGCTCCAACATGGGCGCTTCTTGGAGATCTCCATGTACGTGGAGTACTGCCTAACTCATCAGATGAACAGGCAATTGATGCATATGAAAAAGCTCTCCAGGCAGATCCATCGTTATACAATGTCGCAACAAAACTTGAAAGATTATACGGAGAAACACAAGCAGATGGAGCGAGTGCAATAGTACTTGCTGCACAAGGTCTCACACTCATACGTGAAGGAGATGTAGAAGAGGCAGTTGATATACTCCAAAGAGCAGTAGAAATAGATCCAAAACAAGGAGGTCTCTGGCTTGATATCGGTGCTGCATATGAAAGCTTGGAGCAGCCACAAAGAGCAGTATTTGCATATGAAAAAGCACTTGCATGGAAGGATACACCGGAAGCATGGGCTGGACTTGGCTCAGCTCTGATGACGAGTGGAGATCTATCAGGAGCAATTCTTGCATATGAACGAGCTACTGAGCGTGATGGTTCAGTACCTGAGTATTGGGTAAAGAAAGGAAATGTAGAGTATCATTTTGGAGCCTATGATAATGCAATCCATTCATATGAAAAGGGTATTGAGGCAGGCATTGCAAACCCAGATGGAATTTTCCTCAATATCATTGAAGCTCTTCGAAAAGCAGGAAGAATAAGTGAAGCCGTTGAAATCTTTAGAGAGGTGCTTAAAACTTCACCAGAGTATAAGATGTGGTGGGAACTTCGATTTAATGATCTCATTATTGAAGCTGCATACGATGAAGCAGTTGAGGTTCTTGAAGTTGCCGTATTGCTTAACCCCGAGAGTGGAAGTGCATGGAATAATCTTGCTGTGCTTTATCCAAGATATGATAGACTAAACGAGGCATTGTATGCAGCACTGAAAGCAACCGAGTACTTTGGTGACTGTGCCTGCTCATGGGATACACTTGGGTCGGTTTATCTACACATGAAACGGTATAATGAAGCTATTGATGCATACAATAAAGCAATAGCGATTGATATGGATCTCATGGAGTCTTTCAATAATCGAGCTATTGCATATTTTACAACAGACAAATATGAGGAAGCGATCTCATCATTTGAACAGGCTGCATGGATTCAGTCAGACGCACCAATTGGATGGTATAATCTTGGTGTGGCATATGCTGCTGCAGGGCAACTGGAAAAATCAAATGAGGCGTTTTCGAAAGCATATGCACTTCGAGGAGATTATCAAAACATACGCGAACGCATGGTTCGAGAGCAGGTTGATCCAAAGGATCAGTTTATTGTAGCTGATGGATGGGAAGGGTTTGATCTCATCCCATTCAGAACAGGAAGTGTTTCTGTAACGAGCGTACAAAATGAAGATTTTGAAAAAGGAAACAAGTCCTATTCACATTAGCATGGAGGGGCGAAAAACTATACAAACCCTTTTTTGGCAAGTACCTTATTTCGTGCCCTGATAAACTCTCCAATACTCCATGCCTGACAAATGGTTCCACCTGCCTGGTACGGAGCTGAGCCATTAAAGATCTCAGGAAGCATACCTGCTCCATCTGTCAGCAGATACTGATAAAGAGGAGCAAGGTATGGAGCTGGATCACAGAACTCATAGGTAATGACCGCATCAATGAAGAATCCAATCAGCCATGGCCAAACCATTCCATTATGATAGGAACGATCTCCTTCAAATGCTGGATAATAGCCAAGTTCATATTTTCCAAGTGTGCGAGGACCATATGGCGTCATAAGTTCGGCACAGATCCTAAAAAGAGCACGGTGTGCACATTCAGATGAGAGTTGACCAAGACCAAGAGGAATGAGTTGGTTCGGACGAAGTGCAGAGGATATGGGATCCAAGGTATCATATAAGAATCCCTCCTCTTCATTCCAAAATGCCATGAACGCAGTCTTTACATCTGCAGCTGGGACAGGAACAGGAATGTGATGTTGTTCACAAAATGAAAGTGCATGAAGCCATAGGCTATTGATCTCAACAGGCTTTCCCTCACGACCAGTGAATTTCGTATCCATCCATCCAGTTGAAAGTGCAACATGGATCAAATTATTTTCCAGTCTGGTAATAGGCGTTGTTGGGTAGTGAGAGATGAGATCCGAAAGCTCTGAGCTATGTTTTTTTATGTATTCAGCGGCGTGTACAGGCCACCTCTCATAATATTTTGAAAGGGCCCAGAACAACCATAATGTTGCATCAGAGGAATTATATGAATCAGGAAACCGATTTTGAACAAGTCCACTCTGAGCATGAGATATATGCCAGGAAAAAATCTCTTCTGCCTGCGAGATGCGTCCGCACTCAAGCAATAAACCAGGAAGGCTGATAAACGTATCTCTGCCCCATGATTCTAAAAACCAATGATATCCAGCATATATGTGAGACGTTTGACAGCACAGTTGAGCCGCACGTGATAAAAGATCTTCAGAATGAGAATCATAAGAAGAGGCATTTTTCGCTATTTTAAAGAATGTAAGGTTTTTTTTCTCTAGTGCAGGGTGGCAACAAGAGATGGTTACGGCTCCATTTGTAATGGTTCCATGAAAAGACCCTGGACACATGAGATCTTCAGCTGCCTCATAACCTCGTTCGTGCTCTCTTAGGTAGTACGCGTGATAATACACCGTTTCATCACGAGTGAATGAAAGATCAGATGAAAATTCACATCCATGTAAAGAAAAGGCTGCATCAAATGCATTTTTTCCTCCTTCATCTCCATACCTTATGTCAAGAGATGTGTATCCAAGCATGCGTATATCTCGATAGGTAAGGAGGGGACGTATGCAAAGATGTGCAGTTCCAATAATATCGTACCGTATGCAAAGAGATTCATCAAAGGAGATCGTTTTTGTTACTGAGCAGTTAGCAAATTCGTATCGAATTTGCACAGGGTACAGAGATGCAGCGTGAATATGGGAAGTGTCTGGACTTGCATCTCCGAAAAAGCCAGGCAAGATGGAGATACCATTTACCTCTTCATGAAGTGCAGAAAGAAAAACATGCTCATCAATGATGAGAAGTCCATGATATCTGCGAGTATTTCCTGCAAAAGAAGATGAGGAATATGCTGTTCCCTGCACCATCAAAAATTCACGTGACTGTGCAATCTGCAGATCTTTGAGCTCTTTTCCATAGTATATTGCTTTAGGAACAGGAGCATAGATTCCAGAGTTTTCTGCTATGACCTGCCCCTCACATATGTTTTTATTCAAGAAAATATCCTTATGAGCTTTATCTTTGTTGTACAGATTGATATATCTCAGCGGTCTGTTTTGCAATGTGTTCCCATCTGAACTGTTCAAGAACTCGTTTTCGTGCATTTTTGCCACATTGTTTGCGTAAGTCTTTGTTTTGCAAGAAAATATTGACATATTTTGCGATGTCCGATGGATCCCATGGATTTACATGAAAGCCGCATTGTTCTGAACCGGTTGGAATGATCTGTTCTCGAAATCCATTTGTGCCAGTAGCACCAACAACAACGGGTTTGCCCATCGACATTGCTTCAGTACATACAATACCAAATGGCTCATATTTTGATGGGAATACCGCTACATCGCATGCCGCATAGTATAAAAGGCGTTCATCTTCAGAGATGAGCTCTGGAATAAAAATAACGTGATCTTCGAGATTTAAATCTGTAATATGGGTACGAATTGCTGTTTCAAGTTCTCCAACACCGATAAGAACCAGCACAGCATCAGGAACCTGAGAAAGGATCTCAGGCATCGCTTGAACAAGTTCTTCAGCCCCTTTCACCCATGTCAAGCGACCAATGAAAAGGATAACCGGGCGAGAAGAAACTCCAATCTTTTCTTTGAAGGGAGAAAGGATAGAAGCAGGATACCGCTTCATGTTGTATTTTGCTGTATCAACGCCATTATAGACAACATTGATTTTCTCAGCAGGGTACCCAAAGCTGATGAGCTCATTCTTCATCGCATGAGATACCGTAATGATAGCATCTGCACGTTTTGCTGCTTCACGTTCGATATCACGAATGATCTGGGATCCTCCAATTGTTCTTCCCTGCTCAGTGGAGTGGAAGTGCATGATGAGAGGGATATGCAGGTTTTCCTGAACGAGAAATCCAGCAGGTGCTGAAAGCCAGTCATGTACTGCAACTGCATCAAACCGTGATTGATTCTGTCCATCATGAATGATTCGTTGTGCTGCCATTTCACAAAAAAGCAAAGTCTCCATAAAGAAATTTTGATCAGCAGGAGCCCACTGAATGACATCTCCCGGACTGAAAAGGGAGAGAAGACTGTGTATGTTCATGAGTTTTGGACGATAGACGGGAATAGATTTATAGTCCCCATTCTCGGGATCATCTCCTGTATTTCGTGAGCATACAAAAGGAGAAACAGCTTCTTTTATCAAGCGAGGAGTGATCTCCATAGCATAGGTCCCAAGCCCTCCACGAAAAAAGGGAGGATACTCATCTACAATATATGCAAGTTTTAATGTTTGAGTATGGGAAGACATTGGTTAGTTCTTGGGGGCAGTTTAATTTATCTTTTTCTATTCAAATATATCCCTTTTTTAAAATTTTAAATATATGACAAGGTGTGCGGAAAATAGCGATGCACAGAGTAATTTTCCTTGTAGAGATGACTAAGGATGATACTTTCCAATATCAGGATCAGATATACCAAGCTCTCGATCGAGAGCTATCAAGAGCTTTTGAAGTGTTTTCACAACAGCAAGATGCATCTCTTTATCAACAGGTCCACCTGCTTGATGCCACATGATTTGTTGACGAAGTAATATAGCTAATTCTTCAATCTCTGTATTTTCAAATCTCTTTGGAATTTCAAAGTTTGTGAAGATATCTTGTGCCCCAATCCACGCCCGTTCAGGTGGAAGGTTAAACTTAGCGGAGATATGAGTGAGGGGAATGATAAATCCTCGGCCAAAGCGGGTTTTTGCAGTCATATTGTACTAATATATGGCAAGGAGGAAAATAGATGTTTTGGTCTCAATAATCTTATTCAACCTGCTCCTCAGTATATAGGTATATTCGAGCAGGCATCGCAAGAGACTAGAGGAAATCACCTTGTGACAATATAGTGTTGCTTGAAACAGCAGATAAAGAATAAGTGTGAATGTTGTTTTTCAAAGAGAGCATATCTTCATGGTAGGGTTGAAATTAGTTGCAACTAGTTTCAAAAAAAAGTGAAAACGGTTTTTCTTTTTAAAAATGATGGAAAAGCTGAAATATGGTGTTTTATTTTCACAACCATCTGACACAGATCACAAACAAGAATGCAGCGTTGAATGGTAAAGAACTATCAAATAATGCAAAGCTAGTGCAAAGCTCGCGGATCCGATCAGGAAAATCAGGATGTAGCAAGTCCTCAGGAGAGAGAAATAACAAGAATAAAAAAGACATCACAAGAATGATTTTTAGGAAAGAAATAGCATAAATGTTTTTTATATTGTGCCCCAGAAGATAGCACAAAAAAAGAAATTCGAGAAAAAAGAAGAGAAAAAGAACAATCTGTCAAGCGTACATGGAGTCACTGGACGGTTTTAGGAGAGGTAAGATCGGAAGCGGTGGGGTTATGTGCAATGAACTCTAAGCTACAAGTTATCCTTAGATCAGGCACATAGAATACAAGCCTCGTGTGTCAGGAGATGTATAGATAAAGCCTGATCCATGTGAATCATCAGAACCCGGGGAACGAAAATGGATGGGAATAAGTTATCTGGTTTTGTAATATCATTAACAGTGATACTCCTCACGATATCAGTGGTATCTGCAATACCGCCATTACCTACTGAGTTTTATGGTAATGTGTATGTGAATGGAAATCCTGCGCCAGCAGGCACAGTAATTACTGCAACGATTGGAGAAGAGGTGAGAGGTTCCTTCATGACATCAGAGATGGGTCTATATGGAGGGCCAAGCCTTTTTGATGATAGATTAATTGTATCTCCAACAGAAGATGATATCTCACGTGGTATCACTGAAATTGCATTTCTCATTGGAAATGAAAATGCTGAACAGACTGCAAAACTTCTACCAGGGGTATCACAGCAATTAGATCTTTCAATTGGAGGAAATGTACCGCCAATAGTTACGCACGTACCCACTCAAGTGCCAACATCACCAATACTTCCACTTCCTACAACACCAGATCCAAACCTAATTGCTGCATTCACAGCAGATATCACAGCAGGATCAAACCCCTTAAGAGTGGCATTCACAGATCTCTCAACAGGTAATCCAACAATGTGGTACTGGGAGTTTGGAGATGGAGAGGTCTCAACAGAGAGAAATCCAGTACACACATATCAAAAAATAGGCCTGTTTGATGTGACATTAACAGTGTCTCATGAGATAAATGAAAATCAAAAGATAGAATTAAGCTATATCCTCGTAACAGGCACTTTACCTCCACCAGTGGCGATGTTTGAAGCAACACCTCTTGCAGGCTCAGTACCCTTGCATGTAGCATTCACTGATATCTCTATTGGACCACCCACAGCGTGGATTTGGGAGTTCGGAGATGGAGAGGCCTCAACAGAGAGAAATCCAGTACACACGTATACTACCCCAGGTCTCTACTCAGTTACACTCAAGGTAGAGAATGAAGAAGGAGGGTCAAACAGTATAATCAGAGAGCATTATATCTCAGCATCTGAAGCTGGTTCAAGCATTATTGCAGATTTTTCTGCAGGGCCAATATCTGGTTTGGTGCCTTTAACAGTAACGTTCAGGGATCTCTCCTCAGGTAATCCAACAATGTGGTACTGGGACTTTGGAGATGGACAGAGTTCCATGAGTGCAAACCCAGAACATACCTATACGATACCAGGTATGTATACCGTATCACTTACTGCAAGCAAAGAAAGTGAAACAGATACAAGAGAAAAGACAGGATATATCACAGCCAGCAGCCACGCAGTTGGGCTTATTGCATCATTTACTGCATCCCCAACAGGGGGAACCGCTCCACTGAGTGTCGAGTTTAAAGATACATCAGTTGGAAACCCAACAATGTGGTACTGGGAGTTTGGAGATGGAGAGACCGCAACGGTTGCAAATCCAAAGCATATTTACACGACGCCTGGGACATATACCGTAAAACTCACCGTAAGCAACCAGGTAACAACTGACAGCGTAGTCATAGAAAATGCCATCGTTGTTATTGGTAGTGGCGGTGGGGATCAAGTTGATTTTGTCGCCTCACCAACACATGGCATATTACCATTAACGGTACAGTTTACTGATGTTTCAAATTGTAATCCGGTGCGTTGGCTCTGGGAGTTTGGGGATGGAGCAATCTCAACTGAACAGCATCCCAAACACGTATACAAAAATGCAGGAGCATATACAGTCAAACTCAGGGTTACTGATAGCTCTGGTACAATGCATGAGGTAAAAAAGCAAGGATTCATACATATTGAACCTGCACAACCTGGTTCACATGGAAAGATTGAGATCAGCCTTGCGCCAGACAGAGCAGCTATAATTCTTAATGGAGCAAAAGTAGGGGAGACAGCGTTCTTAAAGACGTATACCATACGATCTGTTCCACCAGGAACCCACCAGCTTAGACTTGTGAGAGAAGGATTTCAGGATTTCAACAAGGAAATTATCGTTCTTCCAGGAGGTACAACAAGGGTGCAAGGAAACATGATGCAAACATCATCACCAGGAGGTACGATATCGGTCTCAACATCTCCTGATGGAGCACAAGTGCTTCTTGATGGGCTCTCTCTTGGAGAAGCTCCAATATGGAAGCCAGGTGTATCAGTTGGACCTCATGCCCTTACCGTGACAGCGGGAAGTCACTATGACTGGGCTCGTGATATTTACGTCTCAAGTGGGGAGGTTTCGTATGTCACTGCTGTTCTCTTCCCACAGTGGTGGACACAAGACACAGGTGTTGTCATGATTTCATCCATCCCTGGTGATGGTATGGTCTTTGTAGATGGAATAGCACTTGGACAGACTCCAGTGACAGTTTCTGAACTTGAGGCAGGAGAACATATGGTTCGTATCGAGCTTTTAGGATATGAACCCTGGGAAGATAGCATCACAGTACATAAGGGTCGAACGTCATATGTTGTTGCTACGTTAAAATAACCCCCATCATATCTTATTTTTAAAATTTTACGCTTTTTTTACATGTAGGAATGCTAACCATAGTACTCTAAATTCTTTTATTTCTCAGTATATTATTGGTACATCTTAGCAAAGTCATAGGTGTGCAAGGAGATTATATGTATGATTACACCTCTACAAAATACAAAATTCACCTCTCATTTCATACCGATGGTCTGGTTGAACGACCTGATGTGGTTGGTGCAATTTTCGGTCAGACTGAAGGATTGCTTGGAGAAGAGTTGGATCTTCGCGAGCTTCAACGTATGGGAAAAGTTGGAAGGATTGATGTCCAGTTACAAAGCGCGAATGGAGAGGCAGATGGATCTATAACAATTAGCTCTGCTCTCGATCTCGTAGAAACTGCAGTGCTTGCTGCATCGATGGAAACTATTGAGCGGATAGGGCCATGCATTGCAGCGGTTGAAGTGACTATCATTGAAGACATTCGCGTCACAAAACGGAATCAAATTCGTGAACGAGCAAAAATTCTCTTGCTTGAGCATGTTGATGATAATGGAATCAACACAGAGGCATTGATCAATGAGATTAGAGAGAGTCAACGTATCGGACGGATAACAACACATGGATCAGAAGAACTTCCAGCAGGGCCGCATATTGATCAATCTGATGCAATTATTCTTGTTGAAGGGCGTGCTGATGTTGTAAATTTGTTACGTGCTGGGATTAAAAACACACTTGCTGTGCAAGGAACAAATATTCCACAGACAGTAATTGATACCTGTAGACAAAAGATCGTGACAACTTTTTTTGATGGAGACCGAGGAGGAGATCTTATCCTGCAAGAGCTTCTTCAAGTTGCAGATATTGACTTTGTTGCATTCTCCCCACGTGGTATATCTGTCGAAGATATGAGTCGAAAGGAGATCACAAAAGCGCTTCGAAATAAGGTTCCAATCGAATATGTTCGTTCTGGGCAAATTGAGCAATATTTAAAGATTGCAAGCATCTCTCCGGTGCAATGGGAAGGAGAGAGAGACGAAAGAAAGGAGAAGGAACTGGTATCACCGATGAATATGCCGCATGAGGATCTATCGACTCAACAGCCAAACCCACTCCCTGACGCGGTTTTAGATCCTGCATTCCAAAAGAAGGAAAAGAAAAGAGAGCAAGAACAGTATCAACGAGATTTCGAGTCGCAACCTCTTGAAGAGGAGAAAAACACAGTTCCAGATGAGAAGAAAAGATCAATATCTGTTACTGAGAAGATGTGGAATACTATTTATCAAACAGCAGATAGTGGAACTCTTGCACTCCTTGATCTAAATGGAGAGCCAATTTTAAAAGGAAATGCGAGTGATGTAATAAAAGTACTCACAGAGACTGTAAAGGTACATGATGATGCAAACATGCTCATCGTAGATACACCAATTACACAAGCACTTGTTGATCTTGCGGTGAACACACACATAAAAGTGTTTGCTGCACCCTCATTTACAAATCTCATAAAACAGCCTGTAAATATACAGTTGATCTCATTTTCCACATAAATCTTTTTTGAGTCAGATTATTTATGGAATACGAACCGATAGTGTACAGAAGAACTATGCATAAAGATGAGTTGATAGCCCTTCACCAAATGCTTGTTGAAATTAAAGGGTACTTGGAAAAGAACGATTCATCAGTAGACTTTTCCCAATACGAGGAGCTGAAAATAAACCCATCACAGGCACATAAAAGTAAGATGGAGCACAAGCATGCAATATTTATTCTAGGGAATGTTATTGCAAAAGGGATGAAAGATGTGAATCAAGCAGCATCAGGGCGTATGTCTGTTCGCATGCAGCAACTTGCTGATAAAGCCCTAAAAGAGATGGAACATCAATAAAATAGAAGAGAAGTTTTGCTGCTTTAAGCAAGCACAGAGAAGTATGACAATAGCGTCAAAGTGAATACAATAGGGTGTTCTAGTATTGCAAATAGAGCTCTATGAAGTACACATTCAAAATTTGAGAGGGAACATCCCTACGTCAGAAAACACTCTCTTTTGAAATTTTTAAAGATGTAATCGTCTGTAGGTATGCCATAACTTGGTTGCCAGCTCACCAATTTTTCCCATACAGTGGTATTATGCTATAAGCCGTTTTAGAACATTCTTTTACCCACCAAAGAGATTGAAACCAGATCCTCTTGCTCCATCTGTTAAGAGAAAAGGTGTTAATGCACTCGCAAATGTGGGATTATATCCACGTGGAAGTGCAAATGCTTCTTCAAAGCTGATAAGTGGCGGCAGTGTCACTCCCTGTTTTGTCAGTTCAGTTCTTTTCAATGCATTTTGTGCTTCTTGGTACCATCCAGATGATCGCTGATACTCTGTTTTTCCTTTCGTCATCGTTGTTGGAAGTACTTTTTCACTCTCAAATGCTGTGAACTCACCACCTGCTTGTGCGATTGCATGGAAAAACGGAACAAGCTCTGAGACATATGCATGAATCTCTGGTGAAAAATTCATCTCTAGTGCTGCAAAATAAATTTGTTGTGCCAGCTCTGGCCCATCTCCACGAAGAATTCGAACAGAGGGATCTGCACCGAGTGCAGCTCCTTCTACATATCCTGCTTCGATCTCATTCAGGAGGTAGAGGGAAAACCACAGATCTGCAAGGGAACCAAACTGTTCATCATCATATGGTTTATTTGGATTTGATGGTTTCAGAGATATTGGCTGTGTCTGTGTATTTATTTCTTTCTCAACCATTTGCTCTCCTTTTTGTGGGAGAGAAAACATCGCAAAATCAGGGATATATGTGCTACAACCTTGACATCGTTGGTATACTTCTTTTGCTATCAGATAGTACTGTTGGGCAAGAGCATAGAGCTCTTCACGATTTATTGGTGCAACTCCTCCTTGTCCAACATCGAGGTACTGCTGATAGATATCACTTGCTCTTCCAGTATAATAGAAGAAGAGAAGAAAGTCTTGTGCTGTCTGCCAATCCTTAACATTGTACGAAGATCCTCGTAAAGAAAATGTTTGGATAGGTGATATTGCTATTCCTGTTGGGATTGAACCTCCAGAGTAAGGCATCAGAAGGTTTGCAACCTGCTCAAAAAAACGTGTGTCATCTGCGGGAGAAGATGAAACATATGCCTTCAAGATCGGAGGGGTGTCAATCTGAATTGCATAGACAGGCATTATGAGTGCTATGAAACATATGCAAAATATGATGGATATTTGTTTTGATGGCATAATCATTATCTATGACCACTATCATGTATACTTTCTCATGGCATTGGTAGATTTATCATAATGTATTTTTATATATACATTATATTGCATATCGAAGAAGTGCGGAGACACCTCCCAGTGCCATGAGCCTCTCACCTGGTTCAAATCTGGAGGATAATATCACTACATCGGATCCAATCTGTTCTGCTTTTTCGAGGAGTGAGGTGTACTTTTTTTCTCGAAGCAGGAGATCAACAAGCATCACAGTCTCTGTTGCACCATACTCTATTGCTTTTAAAACCTCATGATGTCCATAGGCACAGGGCTCATCTTTTGCAATGCGCTTGAGAAGTTCGTCCATGGTTTTGATCTCACTTGTCAGTTGCATGTCTCCAATGAGCTTGTCAATCGCTCCAAGCCCAATTCCTTCCTGCACTGCCCCTGCACCTGCACGGCGGGTCTCAAGCACGAGTGGTGGTTTTCTGTCTTCAAACCGTCTCCGGTATCGCTGGGCAAGATCTTCTTTAATAAAACCAGGACCTGCAATCACAAGTGGGCCTTCAAGGGAAGCAAGGTTGTCAAGAATAAGACGGTAAAACTCATCTCTTGTGTCACAGTCTGCCCCTTTTCCACTTCCTTTTACAATCGAAAAGATCTCTTTTGGTCCATAGCTTCGAAGTTGAAATAAAGATGCTTCTCCTTCTTCAATGGCAAGGATACTAATTTCTTCTCGTCCAGCCTTAGATGCTCGTTCGATTCGCTCCAGATCTACCTTATGCCAGGTTCTTATAACAGAAACCTGGTACCCTGGTTCGAGATTTATGGTGTGATGTGATCCGATATCCACGCCGCTTTCAATCGAGCCAAAGATGCGAAGTCGTGTGGCATATTCTGAGAACTCAACTTGTTCAACACGGATTCCTAATCTGACTGGTTTTTTTTCTTGTTTGTCTGGGCGAATTTTATCTGAAGCTGTCTCAACACTTCGCAGTGTTGTTGCAAATAGAAGTGATCTGATCGTGATGAGATGTTCAAGATGCCAGAGATCATCAGCAGATTCTGGTGTCAGTTTGATCTCACCAAAGAATCGATCAAGGTTTCCAATCTCGGCTCGCATCTCATCCCTCGGTCTTTTCAAAATCAGATCCACCTGGTGGCACAAATGCCGCAATTGCTTCTGCATGGAGAGCGAACTTGAGTGCGGCAGCATCAGCTGGGGGTACTTTTTCTCGTAATATTTTCACTGCCTTTTTTGCCACATCATTTGGTTCGTACATGCCAGGGATTAGGGTAATTGCGTACTCCACCCTTTGCGAGATGGCTTTTTGTGGTCCACCAATGATCTGGGTGCTTGGCTTGATTTGAAGTCCAATCATGACGTGAAGAGGAACTTCCTTAAACCACTGACGTTCTCCTCGAACAATGAATGAACCTCGTGAGACATATTCACCAGATTCTGTTGTTTTTGAGACCTGATCTGGACGGGCAGCGTAGACATCAACGAAAAAGTGTCCTGAGCGCCATGCTCCAGAGTAGGATGCAGCAAATGTAGAGACTTCGTCCCAGTTCTCAGTCTGACCTTTTACAATCACAACACTCGCTCCAAAGACATCAGCATGGACAAAGGTGTCTTTTCCTTCAAGGTATTTTTTCACAAGTTCTTCATTTTGCCCCGCATCTTTCCCACCTACAACTAATGTGTTATCACTTGTGTAAAACCATCGAAATCGGTGATACCATTTCTTTTTTGGTCTTACAAACTGTGATACTTTTCGTGGTTTTTGTGGTTGCACTTTCTCCATTGCAGTTTTTGCACCTTGGATCTTGCGTTTGTACTTTTTTATTTCCTCATAATAATGCGTACAGTTTGCCTCTAAAGTCTCATGCACATAAAGGAAGACCGGCAGGCCTAAGTCAAGCTCCACGGCTGCTTTGTCTGCAAATACCGTCTTTATTTTTGATCCAGGGCCGGTTGTGTCTGATTGTAATATTTGCTCTATCTCCTGCCATGAGCGCTGTTTAGATACGGTATGCAGTGTTGCAATGACATCTGATACGAGCTGATAGTTTTCATAGATGAGTTCTAATTTCCGCTCATTTTCTGCTATTTTTCTCTCAAATTTTTTAATGGCTCCTTCCTGCTGGGCACGAATGCGATCCTCACGTGAGATAAAGGGGCGCTTTTCACTTTTTGTTTTAGGAATAGCAGCTGGATAAAATGCTTCAAGGGCTTGCCAATATGTGTTGTATGGTCCTGATTGAATCTGGATACCCATGTCTATGGGATTACAGCCTTTGTCGGTGATGATCGGTGTTCGTTTTGTTTTGACGGTGGTAAGGAGGGTGTGGATAGCATCGTAGATTTGGTTTGCATCAGCATCTGCTGCTGCTGTTTCTTTTGGGATCTGAGTGAGTGTGCAGATATATTCTGCGTACATGCCTCCAAGATAGGAGCCAATTGCGAGAGCACGTACCACGTCACGGTCATCTTGTGCAAGCTGTGCTGCAAATTCTTCACGTGTTATCTGGCTTACATCTGGGCTAAAAAATTGATATACAACCCCGGGAAGGACGGATCTGTCCTTGAATCTGTGTCTGACAAGAGGGTGTATGATGGTATAATCCTCAGCGCAGAGTATGACATTTCCTTCATCAAAGAGCTCAATAATAAGATGGAAGAGCTGTTCTGATTTTTGAATATCAATGGATATAGTGCGTTGTAGTCCATATTGTGATATCGCAGTGACTCTGCCTCCATTGACATATTTTCGAAGAAACATCGCGTACTGAGGCGGGAGCTTTGGGAGGCTTGGAAGCTCAGCTATCTGATGCATCCTTTTTCCAGGATCGATGAGGAGGTTTATTTTTTCTTTGTTTGCGGTGTTGAGCCGAATATAGATTGTTTTCGCATCAGATTGGTAGATTTTATGAACCCAGCAGGGCAGCATATCTGAAAGTTCTGCAGTTACTGCTACAAGATCGACTGCGTTCATCCCTTGCATGGTTGCCATGTGGTAATCTATTTCGTGTCTGATGAGATAAACCCGGTGTCTTATGAGGCCTCTTTCAACACCTATAGCATCATATGATTTATTATTAATATGTTTTGATTTGGTATTTTGGGAGTTTGAGTTGAATTATATATGTGATTTGTATTTAGCTTTTTATATTCACAGGAGATGCAATATGTTACGCAGGGAGTTTGTAAAGGGTGCAATTATCTGTTATCATGGTTGCCATGTGATGATCTGGTTTGTGTCTGGAGGGATAGGTTTTTTATATGGTTAATATGGTATAGCACAATTTGGTTTATTATTAGAACATTGTCATTTGCAGATT
>JAITWW010000109.1 GCA_031285085.1 Candidatus Methanofilum arcanum | reverse complement strand
CATGTACAATGTACTTCATATGCAAAAGAGTATCACTCAGATAATCAGTTCCAGTTCAAGATAAAAACCTCATAGAGATAAAAACAAGGAAACAAAAATGAATGAGCCCCTCCCTCATGTAGTCTCTTTTCTCCAAAAGAGGAAGTAACCACATGGAACATGAAAACAAATAGCACACGGATTAAAATTCATGGGAAAACTAATCATAAAAAAGCGACACACTCTGCGAAAATCTGATGCAAGCCTCCTAAAAGAGAGACTATATGCAGAGATTGGAGAAGAAGCAGAACAATACCTTACAAATACAATCGAAGTTGCAGAAACAAACTCTGACACCAAGATCTACTTTGTTGGAAAAAAGCCTTATCTTTTGGAAGTAGACAATATCATCTTTCCAACCCTTTACGGAGCACTTGAACTCCCCATAACCACTCGCCAGGTTATCGTAGACATGGGTGCAGTCTCATTTGTCATCAATGGGGCAAATATTATGCGCCCTGGCGTTCTTGCAGTGACTCCAGATGTGGAACAAAACCACCCTGTTGTCATTGTCGATGAACGTCATAAAAAATCCATTGCAATCGGAACAGCCCTCTACAATGCAGAAGAGCTCCTGATGCAAACCTCAGGAAAAGTCGTAAAGACATGGCATTGTGTTGGCGATGAGATATGGAATCTCATCCAATAGCCTATTGAGATAGAGATAGATAGAATAGACATAACTGGTAGATTTAATACTCCAAACAAAGAGAGGTTAAATACATGAGACTTTGGCCGTTTTCCAAAAATCCTAATGAAGAAACATCAGCAGAAGATTACAAAGACCTTGACATCGGAACATATGAATCCAGTGATAGACCGGCATTGCTGATAAAAATTGCAACCGTCACCGATCTCAAAGGAACTCAGAACATTAAAAATCAAATCTATGATGGACACATTGTCGTTGTTGACATATCACGGCTAAAGCAAGATAAAATAACATTTGAAAGAGTTATGAAAGACTTCAAACAGGTATCATCTGATGTTGGTGGAGACATTGTTGGACTTGGTGATCAGCAATACGTCATTATCTCCCCTCGAAACGTGAAAATATCCCGTGATCGCATCGGTGGTCCCTAAATCAATGGAATCAGATCCACAGGCAGAGAGAAAAGAAGATATAATGCTTCCTGGGATCTGCACATCGTGTGGCGCGCAGATTGTGTACCATCACCACCTCACATCAATACCATACTTTTCTGATACTCTCATCGTGTCCATGACCTGTCTAGAATGTGGATATCGTGAACATGATGCACAATGCCTGAGTACCAGATCACCTTCACGATACATACTTCATGTGAAAGGAACAGCAGAGCTCATGTGCAGAGTGGTACGCAGCACCGCAGCACGTATCATCATTCCAGAGCTTGGGGTGCAGATAGATCCTGGCCCTGCATGTGAAGGTTTCATCTCAAATGGAGAAGGTGTGCTTACCCGTGTAGATAAAGTTCTTGACACCGTTCTCCAACGTGATGATAATACAGAGGAGATAGTTGCACGTATTCATGAACGAAAGCAGATGATTAGAGATATACTTGATGGAAAAAAAGAGATGACATTGATCTTAGAAGATCCACACGGCACATCAACTATTGATGGACCAGATGTCATTATTGAAGAACTAGATGAAAATCACGATGAAAAGTAACTAAAAGTGACTATATCCACGAATAGGGATCAAAGAACCTAAAGAGGATACAACCCCTTCCCCTGCACACACCTCCCCAATCAAAAAGATCTCATCTGTATCAATCCCTTCTATTTTTTCAATATGAGACGGTGGGATCGTAAACAATAATCCAAAATCCCCACCACCATACCATGCAAAATCACGGCACTGTTCTTGAGACAGAGAGTTCGAAGAAAAGACAGGTATGGCGTCGAGATCTATCATACAACAAACAGACGATGCTTTTGCAAGATCAAAAAGCGAGATCATAAGCCCATCACTTATATCCATCATCGCCGTCGCACCAGCACGCAAAAGTGCCTGACCCTCTGCTACCCGTGGCTGTGGTTCAAGAAGATGTATCAAAAACTCAAAACAACCAAAAAGCCCAGCTTCTGCACGTCCGGGAATACCTACAATGCCGATACGATCTCCAATGCCTGCACCACTTCTCTGTACGGCACAACCACATGCAACCTCTCCAATACCAGTTGAGACAACTGTACACTCTCTGTGTGTATCAAGATCTCCTCCAATATACCGAACCCCATACCGCATGCAGCATTCATATGCCCCACGAACAATATCCTTCACTCGGGAAGGATCATCTGCACCAATTGCAAGCAAAAGGTACAGAGGAAGAGAACCCATCGCAGCGAGATCACTCAGAGTTACCGCAGCTGACATCCATCCAATCTGCCAATCACTCATTCCTTTTGGAAAATCAGTCGTCTCATGCAGCATATCTGTTGACACGACAAGATCCTTTGATGAACCAGAAGGAGAGTCTAATGAAAAAAAAGGAGATGGGATTATCGCACAATCATCGTCACATCTCTCACCGATAATCGAAGCAATCTGAGAGATAAGAGCACGTTCATCTTTTCTCATTTCTTACTCAACGTGACTCTTACCGAACAGGAAGATTATACACGGCAAGAGCCATTGGTTCAAATGCCTTCTCAATTGGATCAACACCCAGAAGAATGGTCCCACAGATATATATGCTTGGAACCAGTGTCAAGTCTGAACTATACTCTCTATTCACAAGTGTACGCTGCCTGAGGTAATCAGCATCATGGAGTTCATATGAAAGAAACGAGACTTCAGGGTATCGCTCTCTAAACGCATTCAGCCATGGTTCAACCCGCATGCAAGCAGAGCAGGTTTTGCTGTAAAAATGCAGGATCTGACATGCATCAGCCACACCAGCATTGTGTTCAATAAATGCATCAACACGCCCCTGCCGCTCTTCGCCAATAATTTCAGAACGAATGACACCAAGATACAAAACTTCCCATGCAGTATCCACAACCTCATACGCTTCCTCTGATGCTGTTAATTGTGTAAATCCAACAAAGATCAATATTGCTGCGACACAAACGATGATAATCACATTTAGCACGAGGTATACTGGTTTTATTTTTTTCAGATCCATATCATCCTCCTAAATATTATTATTCTCCATTTTGATAGATATCTCACATACCCATCTCATTATTATACTGAGTGTTATACTGACTGGTTTATACTGAGCGTACTGAGCGGTACGATGGATGCATTCCATCATAATTTCCACCATTATCTCCTCGATCCTCAACAATCATGGTACCTACGCCGTTTGCCGTAAACAACTCAAGCAATAAGTTGTGATGTCGATTTCCATTAATAATATGCCCATGCTGAACACCCATTGAGATGGCATCAAGAACAGCCTTTACTTTTGGAATCATGCCTTCACGAATCGTACCATCATCAAACATACTTCGCGCCTCAGCAGCACTCACTCTCTGATACACCTTAGTTCTCTCTTTATTCATAATACCATCAACATCAGTCATGCTAATGAGTTTAAATGCGCCCATAGCAACAGCAATCGAGCCTGCTGCGGTATCAGCATTAATATTAAGATCATTGCCGCAGGTATCAATAGCAAGGGGAGAGACAACAGGAATGATATCTGAGTCCAGTAAAACATCTAAAACACCTGGATTAATCTGCACGATATCTCCAACATATCCAAGATCAACCTCTTCCTTCTTTCCTGCAATCTCCACAATACGAGAGTTCATGCGCTCAGCAATAATGAGATTTGCATCATTTCCTGATATTCCAACACCTTTTGCTCCCTGTTTTGAGATAAGAGAGACAATTTTTGTACTGATCTTTCCAACCAGTACCATCTGTGCAACCTCAAGGGTGTCTGAATCAGTAATGCGAAGCCCTGCAACAAACTTCGGCTCCTTACCAAGGGCTTTCATTTTGTCAGTTATCTCAGGTCCTCCCCCATGAACAACCACAACACGGATACCAAGCATATGCAAAAGCACGATATCTTTAATCGTCGCCTCCATCACGCATGCATCAACCATGGCATGTCCACCAAGCTTGATTACCATCGTTTTTCCATGAAACTGTTGAATATAGGGAAGCGCCTCAATTAACACATCTTCTTGGCGAACAGAAGCTTCAAAAGCTTCAGATGTTTCGTTTGAAATTTCACTCATGTTGTGTACCTTCCATTAATGTCAATATACCCTTCAGTCAAATCGCATCCCCAAGCTGTCGCACACCCTGTTCCTTCTGCAAGATCAAGGAGAATCACAACCTCTTTTCCATTCATGAGCGCTTTAGCAGGTGAGAGATCTTGACTTATAACACCCTTTGTGCATACAATGGCAAACTCTTCCCCATTCCCAATCCAACATGAGATCGCATTTGGATCAAATTCACAGCCACTACGTCCCGCTGCTGCAATTATTCTCCCCCAGTTTGGATCAGAACCATAGACAGCGGTTTTCACAAGTGGAGATGAAGCAATGGTCCACGCCGCATGGCGAGCATCTTGAACGTTTTTCGCATCCTGAACATGTACGGTAATCAGCTTGCTTGCACCTTCTCCATCAATTGCAATCTGACGGGCAAGGGATTTACAACAAGATGAGAGAGCCTCTTGAAAAAGAGCAGAATCAACTCTTCCAGCCTCACCTGTCGCTGTCAGAAATGTCGCATCATTTGTACTCGTATCCCCATCTACGACAACCATATTAAAACTCTCATCAACAGCAGACTGAAGAGCTGTTTTTAACTGATCTGCTGGTATTTTTGCATCAGTATAGAGAAATGCAAGCATTGTTCCCATATTCGGTGCGATCATGCCACTTCCTTTACATATACCCCCAATGGAAAACCCATCTGCCTGAACAAGAGCATGCTTCTGGAAGAGATCTGTGGTAAGGATAGCATCTGCTGCTGCATGCTCACAAGCAGGGGTATTTCCAAGAGCTCCTGTCAGGCTCTTGCACTGCCTTGTGATGAGGGGCATATCGAGGTATCGCCCAATAACTCCAGTACTGGCAACGCCAACCTCTTTCGCATCTATCTGCATCGCATCAGCTGCGCATTCAGTCATGAAAAGAGCATCTTGATATCCTCTCTCTCCAGTCAGTACATTTGCACAGCCACTATTCACTACGATTCCAAAGAGTTTTCCTTGCTGTATACGCTCTCGCATGAGGCGAACCGGCTCTGCAATAACGATATTTTTTGTAAAAACTGCTGCAGCATCCCCTGTTGCCTCAATCAGGCTCAGCCCAAACTTTCCATCCCTAGTTCCGGCTGCGCGAACTCCTTGAATGGCACAGATGGACCTGATCTGTGTTGGTATTTCAGATATCGGCCTTGAGTTCATTTCATTCACATTTGATGTTCCTTATTATTATATTAAATGTACAAATTTTGCAAATCTTGCAATCATTCAACATAAACAATACTTTTCTCTCGCTGTTTGGCAACAAACATGAACATCTGAGAGTCATGTTCTATGGACAGGTATGTTGAGAGATGAAATAAGAGTAGCGTAGCCCGAAAGACAAGAACCTGGAGTATGTAAAAATCTGTGAAAAAAAGGTGAGATCAAAAGGAAAGGAAGGAGGAAAGGAAGTATCCCAGTTCATAACAATTTTTTTAGATACTCAGGTTCTTCATCTGTGAAGAGATGATAATAACTTGAATACTTCCGATTTTGCATCATCTTCGCATAATACATACGTAAAAGGAGGAATGGAATCAGCATGCCAGCAAAGAGACCTGCTAAATGTCCAAACATATTTGTCCAGTGGCTCCCAAAAAGATAAAAAATAAAAACAATAGGAGCTGTACAGGTTAAAAGAGAAGTAAAAAGAAGAGGGGGCCATAATACATAGTGGTGGCGCAGTCCATCAAAGAGATCAAGCTCATATGTGCCAATAGCAATGGCAATAAGGAGAAGGAGAAAGCCAATATATGCCCAAACAATTCCAGAAAATCCATAAATGTAGCCGATATGCTGCATTCTGCCTGATATCAGTGAGACAGATGAGATGATAAATGGCACTCCTAGTAAAAAGAATGTGATAGTTCTTCGATAAAACTGCCCTGGGAAAAATACCCCTCTTTTCTGAAGGTACCAGATCATAATGCAGATAAGTACAGCTGCAATAAAGAACCGGCTGATATTGCCAAGAAGATGGGTGATATCTGTTGGATTGTGTACATAGTTTGAAAAGAAGATGTTTGGAAGGCCAGGTGTTCCAATGCGGAGATAGAGGTACGTCCGGCAGGTCTGGTATGAGATAAAATCAAGAATAATAAGTAGATGGATAATAGTTAAAATAACAGAAACCAAAATCGTAGATACTGCAACATACCGAATCTCGGATCTGACATGCATAGGTGCCTTTTCTTTTATTGAGTAATACTCGGCTATCAGCTCAGATATGAGACCACAACAGAGATGATAACAATATAAAAATGATTTTTTGATCGTTATATCCCCCCATCTCGAATGGATATTTTCATTTTTCATGAATTGTTCTATGACTACCTATGGACTCATGCCTGCTTGAGTGAGACCAGTTTGTTCAGGATATCCGCACATAATATTCATATTTTGTATTGCCTGACCAGCAGCTCCTTTCACAAGATTGTCAATTGCAGATACAGCAACAACCCGGTTCTCCTGTACTTCTACCATAATATCGCAGAAGTTGCTTCCCCGTACATAGGAAAGAGATGGACGTTGCATACGGACAAAATACTCATCTTTGTAAAACTCATGATACCGCTTCAAAACCTCCTCCTGCTCCATTGGTTCGTTCAGTATGATATGGGCAGTTGTGAGTATGCCACGGTTTGCAGGAATGAGATGAGGAGTAAAGTAACATGCAGACCGTGATCCAAGCTTTATGAGCTCTTGACGCATTTCAGGAAGATGTCGATGTGTGGTAATTTTATAGGCGGTAAGAGTATCAGAAACATTAGGGAAATGCGTCGTGGTTGATGGATTATCCCCAGCGCCACTCACTCCACTTTTTGAGTCGTAAATAACAAGGGATGCCTCTTTTGCAAGCGGTGCCGCGGCAAGGGTCGCCCCAGTTGGAAAACATCCAGGGTTTGCAATGAGAGATGCCTCCTTTATCTCATTTCGGTGCAGCTCACACAGACCATAGGGAGCTTCCTGATATGCTGTATGTACGACGCCATATGTCTCTTCATATATTTCTTTTAAAAGCCGATAATCTGCTGAAAGATCAATGACCTTGATTCCTCGTTCAAGGAGTGGACTGACATACTCCATTGCTTGGGTATGAGGAACTGCGAGAAATGCAATATCGCAGTCAATGGCAGAGATATCAGGGTTGGTAAATCTCAAATCTGTTAGGCCCATCAAATGAGGGTGCTGGGATGTTATATTTTTTCCAGCAAGGCTTCGTGATGTTGCAGCATTTATCTGCGTATGTTGGTGTGCAAGGAGTAGACGGATAAGCTCTCCTCCTGCGTATCCAGAAGCCCCAATGATTGTTATCTGCATCTTTGTACATTTTGTTACAAGATAGATAAATTTCGTGGCGTTTTGATTCCATCAAGGGAGAGAAAATGAGATATTTATTTTTAGCTGTAGATAATTGAGCGGTTATAAATGTGTGGGTGGTGATGGAAGAAGACACCGCAGCTTCCCTGTATTATCTTTATTTTCAGTAGTTAGTTCGGTATCCTGAGCAGTCTCTTCAATTGGTTCATATTCAGCATCAATAATATCAGGATCTGACTCGTCTTGAGATAGATGAATAAAGGCATCAACAGCTACTCCTGCCGCTACACCAGCAGCAGCTCCTGCAACAAATCCGGTAGCTGCTATCACAGCAGTTCCAGCAGGGGTTCCAACCATCGCTCCAAGGGCTCCTCCAGCCGCTGCACCAGCAGATGCACCAACTAATCCTCCAAGTGACGCAGCTGGTTCTACAAATGCAGGATGAAGACGCCCAGCTACTTCTCCACCCACTACTGCACCTGCTGCACCACCAACCGTTCCTCCAGCCATAGATCCAAATGCTGCACTGCTCCCTGCACTTACAAACGCTCCAGTGAGAATTCCAGTTGACGCACCAATAGCTGCCCCAGTAAGAGCACCTGCGATAACAAGAAGGCCAGGACGCTCAACAGATCTTTTTAACACATATTCAATAGGTGATGATTCCTGAGTCTTCACTCTAGCAAATATGTTATGCAGTCATAAAAGCTTCTTGTCAATACTCTCATAATAAATTGATGCAAAAACTTTAAAAAATAATATTTTTTATTTGATAGTTTTTATGTTTGGTTTCTCTTTGTAACTTTCGTTTCCATGAGTGCAATGAACGCAATAACACCAATTCCAAGAAGAATTGCCAACAGAGGAAAGAGAGTGAAACCTCCTGCATGTTCTACTTCCATATACAGTAAGTTACTAGTTCCAAGCATGAGGCCTACCATAAAAGAGAGAAAGCTCGCATGATAATGAGCTAAAAGATATTTAAGAACTCGTGTAAAGAGTAAAAGACCAACAACGCCACCAACACAGAACAAGATGATGTCATGATAAACAAAGTTGTGAAGCGAGGTAAGCATGTACTCATACTGTCCAAAGAGAAGGGTAATATATGCACCAGATATGCCAGGAAGAATCATGGCACACAGTGCTGCCATTCCTGTTACAAAGATTATCACAGGGCTGTGCCCAATCTCAAGAGGCTTAAAACTCACAATGATAAGACCAAGGATAATTCCAATAAAAAGAAGGCCTATGTGTTTGTACCCTATCTCTTTTACATCACGAAGAAGGTATACAGCAGATGCTACAATCAATCCAAAGAAAAATGCATAGGTAATATGCGGGAGTTCTTGGAGAAAGAAGGTAATGATACGTGACATGAAAAAGAATGCAATTCCAATACCAGATACAAGCACAACAAGGAAAACAAAGTCAATTTCTTTTAAATCTGCGAGAATTGCCTCTTTGTCAAATCGTACAAATGAATTGATCATCCGGGGATGTATCGATCCAATGGCATGTATGAGTCTTCCATAAATGCCAGTAATAAGAGCAATAGTTCCTCCAGATACGCCGGGAATGACATCACATATACCCATGAGAAAACCACGTAGGAAGATGCCAACTTCTTCAGGATAATCTTTTTTCATGTTTCACCAGTTTTTATCCAATATAGATCTATCCTCAGTCAGATAAAGAGAATGAAATAATGTTACTGGCATTACAAATATACATATACATCAAAAATATATTCCACGCCTTGTATTCATCTGTATTTCATCTTGATCTTTGTGATACACAGACAGAGGCACGTAACTCAGGTCAATAGATACTGATACATAGATATTTCACTCATATATTATAGAGGAGAAAAGAGCAGCATGGGAAAAAACATGTTAATGTGGGATGAAACGCTCTTTCGCGACCCTGATGTATTTGAGATAGATTATATTCCTGATCAGTTTTCATACCGTGAAGGGCAGATCATGGAACTCTCGCATCTCATCCGTCCAGCAGCACGAGGAGGGAGACCACTCAGTAGCGTGCTCAGAGGTCTTCCTGGAACAGGAAAAACCACCTGTACCAGAAAGATATTCACCGAGATCGAGGAGATGACAACACCAATCATCCCAATTCACATAAACTGTCAGTTCGAGAATACGAAGTATGCTGCCTTAAGCCAGATCTATTTTACTCTTACAGGTTTTCGTCCATCAGGAGTTGGAAGATCCTTTACCACCCTTTTCTCTGCGATTGCCAAAAAAATAAATGACACAAAACGAGTTTTGCTCGTTGCTCTTGATGATGCAAACTATTTGCTCCATGAAAAAGAGCTCAATGATCTGCTGTACCTCCTGCTTCGTTCCCATGAAACATACCCAGGAACACGTATCGGCGTTATAGTGATTATCAGTGATATGGATATCGAACTTGGACGAGAGCTTGATGGCAGAGTTATGTCTGTTTTTGCGCCAGCTGAGATCTATTTTCCACCATACTCAAAAGGAGAAGTGCGCCAGATCCTTGGAGAGAGAATAGCACAGGGGTTTTATCCCAGTGTTATTTCAGATGAGGTATTCGAACTTGTTGTTGAGAGAACCCATTCCGTTGGAGATATGCGAGTCGGACTTGATCTCCTCAAACGCTCAGCACTCAATGCAGAACGAGATGCAGTACGTGAGATTGAAGAAACTCATGTCCAAGCAGCATTTAAAGTCTCAAAGTACATCCACCTCCAATACTGCATTAAAGCCCTCACTGCTGAAGAGAAAACAACACTTATAACAATTGCAGAACGAGAGAAAGCAGGAGAAGAACTGACAACAGGAGCTCTTTTTGATCTTGTAACAGAAAAGATGAAGATTGGATATACAAGGTACTATGGGATCGTACAAAAATTGGATGCAATGCAGCTTATTGATCTCACCTATCAGGCAGGAAAAGGCAGAGGAAGAACACGCCTGCTCGGGCTTCGGTATGAGCCCGAAAAAGTACTTCAATATCTTTCCTAATCTGTATCTTTCATAGCCTGTACCTATTTCACCTGCTTGCCAGCAAGCATAATGACAACAGACATAATGGCAGTTGCACCCTACACCATTTCATGAAACAAAGGAAAACTCCCCATCAAATTTCTCAAATCAATCCATATGGAATAAATACCATCCCCATAGATAGATTTCATCTAAATTAATTGACGTTAATGGCATAATCTGCTCATTATTATGTTTTAATTTATTCATTTGCAGTCCCCCTTAGTTGGGATAAAATCCAATAGTTCAAGTCCTCCATTTCAAAATAAGCCCAAATTATACGTTTCTCACATACTCTTTTGGGTAAAGATCACATGGCATTTTCACACTCAGTTAGCAGAGTGCTAAAAACAAAATCAGCTTCATAGAGCCACCACATCCAACAATTGTCATTATATCTATATGATCTACTACATCAGTACACATTTCATCTAATAGCGTGCTTTGAGTGAGGTTGGAAATCACTTTTTTTTGGACGTCGAATTTTCTGGTTTAATCTCGTTGGGTTTAATTTCCCGCAGTCTCTGCTGCGGGGTAGGTCATTGGTGATCTCACCACTGAGAATTTTACGCCCTGCTTCTTCAAGTTCACGGCTTATGGTGAATCTTTCAGTTTCCATGCTTACTTTAGTATTTTTCAGAATAGTTTCTATCTCATCTGTCAGCGTATGCACCTTCATCAAGGAGTATTCCTTCTACCTGCTGCAGAAGCTCAGGCACGTCCTTTGTAACATTTTTCCAAATCCAAACCCAGTGTAGCCCCCAATAATTATGAGCTACTATGTTGCGCAAATCAATGATAGAATTCCACTCAACAGATGGATATTTCGCCTTTAGATCTCCGCTTAATTTGTTCACACACTCGCCGATATTTACCAGTGTTGTGGTTACTCCACGCTTCAACTATTCATTATCGAGAATTCCTTGGAAATCGTAACCATCTACAAAACCCGTCACTATTCCCGCTTCTTCTTTTATGATGAGTAAGAGATGTTTATCCCGCTTGTTCATAGACGGGTACCACTTTTTTAATTATGAGATACTTCTCTGCTCTTTCAGTTAATGGAAGTCCTACAACATCAACACTTTTACTCAATTCTTCCTCAAGATTGTGTTTAAACTTCATAACATCCAGAAAAGAGATCTCATCATCATTGGCAAACTCCACAAGCAGATCTAAATCACTCTCTTCAGTTGCTTTACCATCTGCATATGAGCCAAAGTACAAGACCCGCTTCAATTGAAATTTAGTTGCTACCTTCTCGACAGCCTTCACAATCTGCTCATGTGTCAGCATCTGCACCCCTCTTGATTATAGTATGGCTCATGATCAATTAACTCTTTCCCCGCACGTTTTTCAACAAATAAAGAGAAATGTTAAAGTTGTGGTATGTTCTGATTTTGCTGGAGAAGCTGGGCGAGGCGTTGCAAAATTTGCGGATCGTTGTCTATCACACGCTGAAGATCTGCCATGGAGTTTGCTGCAAGTCAGTACGCTTTCTCCTCCCCTGCGAAGCAGATGACGCAATCTGTAGCAAGAACGCATTATGAGAAGTCAGGAGAGACTATTGCTTCGGTTCATGTCTTGGGGAGGGCTGAACTCTAGGAGGAGGTAGTTCATGACTGTCACTGGACACGTATATAAAGGCAGACAACTTCAAAACGAAGGCTGCTCACAAAAAGTATCGGTGGAACTGAGAGGATATGCGAGAGCGCCTGAGCGTGGAAAGATGGCTGAAAACAACTCCCCCAACACGGACGATAGTTCGTGTAAACCTAGGGAACCGCGTATACGGAACCGTACGGTGCGACCAGATAGGTCGTTGCTAAAAGTGGTATAAGGAACCACCTCACACGACAGCGTGCGAATCAACCCGCCTTACCGGTCGGAGGAAACTCCAAAGGGAACAGAGCATGGTGGGAAATGGATAAGTCACCTAAAGGGCATTTGGTGCGACTGAATCCAGATGATAAAAAGATACGAGGATAAGGCCGTGTTTGCCGAACGCAAGGTTTGAGTTCCTGTTTTCCGTAGGCGTGGAAAACTGCCCTGAAATCCACGGTGTACCTCCCATCACAAATACGTACGTTGGGATGGGTTGTCACACAAAGTACACAACAGACTTGAGACCACTGTCATAAAGAACCGAAAGCGTATCCGACAATCTTCATTTCCCAGTAGCAATGGTA
>JAITWW010000066.1 GCA_031285085.1 Candidatus Methanofilum arcanum | reverse complement strand
AACACATTTTTGTTTACAAGAGAAAGAATTTATATGAAACTTCCTCACTGGACAACCTCAAAAATCCTTCTCTACAGAAAACAAAAAATCTACAGAAAACAAAAAATCAGAGTACTGCTTGTTATGTGATAAAACAATGGCAAAAAGCTCTTATCTCTGAATCAGTTTGTTGCTCCATATATTCATGTGAGCCCACGAAATCACACGTTAAAGTGCTACGAATCATTGAAAACTTCATCATCCATAATAAGCTTGAAAAAATAGTAATACAAATTGTGACACATTCTGTATTCCATCAAACCATTTGCTACATTTTTTATATTATCATTAAAAATCTAATTTAAACCCTTAAAAAGCGAAAAAAAGTGAAAAAAGAACTGAAAAATTGAACTACGGTCAAAAATGCAGATTTTCATCGTCTTTCACTCACCTCTCTCCTGCTTCTCTTTATCACGGTGTTATATTATATCCCTTAATTATTTCGCACTTCATCTACTCTATTGAAACTGCTCTCTTTCATTGAGCTACCTTCTCTTTATTCATCTCGTTTTGAATGGGATCTCGTACACACACACTCTTACATACCAAGCACATGAGAATGGAACTCACGCGTATACCCTATCAATACAATTAACATATCTAAACCTCAAATGCAACTATCAGAAGAAGAGATCACACAGATAAAAAAGAGAAGGAGACACACCTACTCTCTCCCCACAGTTGAAAGAGGCAATGAAAAAGACTTTTGTCCACTATGATAGAAGCACTGAGAGAATGAGCGTGACTATACACATACATAAGCACGATCGAACTCTTTGTTTGGGAAGACACATGAAAAAACACGTACATCTTATTCTAACTATTGTATTCGCATTCGGACTCTTTGTAATACCTGTATCTGCAGAAGAACAGGTTCACATCAAAACAAACAAGGACACCGTTGTTTGTGGAAACACATTCACGGTAACCATTACCGGCACTCCAAACTATACCTATTATATCTGGGTAACAGGCTCAAGCTCCATGACCGGCCGACCTGAAGACCAAGCCCCCATGATTATGGATGCACAGGAAAAAGTCAAACATGATAACTCATATGGACCATACACCATTGGTCAATATCATAAATTCGGGGGTGGTGCAGGCAAGACGATCAAAGACGATGTCCCCCCAGAACCCTACCGTGGCACAAAGTACTATGCACAGATCACACTCAGCAACTCTGGTGTCCGTACCATTGAATTTACAACCTCTAAAGATACAAGCAACAAAAAGTACACCATCCGTGTCGAGCGCAGATTCGGCTCGAAATACATAACTGATGAAGTTGACATCACGGTAGAAAAAGATGGCGCTCCTATCGCAGAAGCTACGAAAAATCCAGAAACGCTGAATCCTAGAGACTGGTTTGAAATCGGTCAGAACTTCGTTGAAACTGGTCAACTCAGTGATGCAATCTCAGCATTCAAGAACGCTGCTACCATGCAACCAGACTATGCAGAGGCATGGTTTGAGCTTGGAGTGGTATATGCTATGGCTGAACAATACACAAATGCAATCTCAGCATTTGAAAATGGTGTTGTAATTCAGCCAGAAAATGCAAATGCATGGTACAATCTAGGCAACGCATACTTTAATTCAAAGCAGTACACTGAGGCAATCTCAGCACTCAAGAATAGCACTACCATTCAACCAGCCAATGCAGATGCATGGTACAACCTAGGCACTGCATATGCGAGGACTGAACAGTACACCGATGCGATCATAGCATTTGAAAACACTGTTGCAATCGAACCTGAGTATGCATTGGCATGGAACGCTCTTGGTGATGCATACTTTAAAACTGAACAGTACACTGAGGCGATCTCAGGATTTGAGAATAGTGTTGCACTTCAATCAGACTATGTCGTAGCATGGAAAAATCTAGGAAATGCATACCTGAGGACTGAGCGGTACATTGATGCAATTAACGCATATAAGAGCGCAATTGAAATTCAACCAGACTATGCATTGGTATGGAACGATCTCGGCGTTGCATATATGAGAACAGAACAGTACACTGATGCAATCAACGCATATGAGAATGCTACTGCAATTCAGCCAAATTATGCACAAGCATGGGACAACCTCGGACTTACCTATGAACGCGTTGGTATTGCTGAGAAAGCTCTTGAAGCATATGAGATGGCCATCACAATCGACCCAGAAAACTCAAGATATGAAAAGCATCAAAGTGATCTGAAAGCAGCTCTTGGTGAATGATAAGAGAGGTGGATGATAAGAAAAGTGGTGGCAGTGGATTCGATGAGGAAAACTATATGCAACCCACTGCCAGCTTCAAAAATGGTGAAATTTATTTTTAAGTAGCCCTAACGAACCAAAGGAAGGAGAAAAAAATGAACGAACGCATATTAAAGATGACTTTTTCAACTATTTATCCTCTGTATGTACAGAAAGCGGAGAAAAAAGGGCGTACAAAAGATGAAGTTGATACGGTCATCTGTTGGCTGACAGGCTATGACGAGCATGGCTTGCAGGAGCAAATTGAAAAAGGAACCTCCCTTGAGACATTTTTTGCTGAAGCTCCGCACATGAACCAAAATGCCCCTAAAATCACGGGAGTTGTCTGTGGTGTTCGTGTTGAAGAGATCGAAGACCCACTTACGCAGAAAATCCGTTGGCTTGACAAACTGGTTGATGAACTAGCAAAAGGCAAGGCGATGGAGAAAATACTGAGGACATGAATCATAAAACCTACGAATATGATGCTATTATCCACAGCTCCGAAAGCGGAAAAGGTGGGGCATATGTTCCCTTTCCCTATGACCTCCGCATTGAGTTCGGCAAGGGACGGGTAAAGGTTCATGCTACCTTTGATGGCGAGCCTTACGAGGGCAGCATCGTCAACATGGGCGTAAAAAATCCCGATGGAAGTACCTGCTACATCATTGGTATTCTAAAAAATATCCGCACAAAAATCAACAAGCAGCCAGGAGACAGCGTTCACGTTGTTGTGACAGAAAAGAGATAACGTTATGGCGATAAACTTCACCAAACTATCTGTTTTATTGCTGATACATAAATCAGGGTGTTGCTCGCGATGTTGTTTTTCACTTGAATAGAATACTTGAATAGAATATATGTAGGACTCGCCAGAAGCGTGTGTTGCCAGTTTGCACTCACACTTGGATTTGTTGCGGGTGCCGTGAAAAAAAGGACTCCACTTGATCATCAAAGCATCTATACCATACTCCAATATGCTCTAGTAAACCAAAGCAACGTGAAGTTCGTACCAAAGATATATTATGACTCAAAAAAAGAGAGGAATGCAAAATGGATATCGCGATACAAAACGATTTAAACGCAATTGTCAAAAAAATTAACCATCTTTTCCCAAAAGCCAGAGTGTATCTGTTTGGCTCATACGCAAAAGGAACACAACGAGAAGACAGTGATATTGATCTTTGTGTTGTTGCTCCAGAATACGAAGAACGCCGGATGCGTGTATTGTATTTGATACGGGTTGCAATCAGAGGAACGACAAAATTGCCGATAGACGTTTTGGCGTTTACGGACGAAGAATTTGAGCGTAGGTCAAAAATGAAGCCGACAATCCAATACATTATTGCGAATGAAGGGGTATTATTGAGATCACATTGACAATATGTGAATGAATGATGATGCTCGTGCACACAAACTTTGATCTCCTCATCAAACCTTACAGCGATCACACGAAAGTACAAAAAGTCAAACAAAAAGTCAAACATAAGGGAAGGATGATAAGGGAAGGATGAATAAATTGGACTTCCTGATCAAATCTTTGATTCAGAAATGCTCTAACGGAGAACTGTTTATTTAAGTGATAAATTTGAGTGTACTACGCTATATAAAAAGAAAGGGTATGTAAGATCATGGAATCTCTCTTTATACATAAAATCCATATTGGCAAAGTCAGGCACCTCACAAATGTTGATATAGAGCTGTCTGACACCGAGCGAAAACACCTCATCATCACAGGCAAGAACGGCAGCGGTAAAACGAGCTGATCATGTTCGATAGTTGTTGTTCGAACATTTGAATCCGAATTCCAGTATATTGATCGCTAACCCAGTAACTGTGTCGTGCATGAGAACTGACTTTCAAAGAACAAATTGCTTTTCTGGCCAATCAATGTAGTCATAACATGGAAAAGAGTTAAATCTGTACGCCTGTACTATACTTTTAACTTGGAGTGTATATATGCTGACACATGAAGAGATTGTAAGGGCTGTTGCAAAGGCAGCTACGCAATTTTCATTAAAAAAGGTTGCATACTTTGGTTCATATGCTGATGGTAGTGCAACCGAAGAAAGTGATTTAGATGCGCTTGTTGAGTTTTACAATCGTCCTAGGTCATTATTAACAATTATCGGCTTAAAATGCTGGTTAGAGGATGAATTGAGTATCCCTGTTGATTTGATTGAAATTCCGTTGCCAGAAAAGGCAAAAATTAAGATCGGGAAAACGGTGTCTGTGTGTCTGTGGGGTGCATCCCAAATTGTGGGGTAGAGACAAATGGAAGTTGTTGCTCTCATGCAGCGTACTTCATTCGATTGCTGACAATTACTTTGCAACCAGCCTCTATGATCCCAAAACCGACAAATATGTCACTGGCAGCAAAGGTGCCGCAATTCATGCGATTTATAGTCTACCCCAAAAATTGTGATACACCCATTTCCGACAAATGTTATAAGTTTTTTTCTAATCAAATAAAAGTGCAACTAAAATGAGAAATATCAAATACCATTCAACTAACATTGGGAAAGAACCTAATTTTGTGTGAAATTTGGGATGAAT
>JAITWW010000149.1 GCA_031285085.1 Candidatus Methanofilum arcanum | reverse complement strand
ATTCTGGTTTTTCGTACTCGTATATACGTAGGTGGCATGTACTGCCCTTGTTACCGCTTCGATACCAGAAGAATAAGGCTCATACTATAATGCGGGTGTATAGGCCTGTACATATTGAAGAACAAAGGTATTATAACCACTGTTAATTCGTACGCAACACCAGATCATGTTCACAACAGATATGTGTGAACCGATGCAATTTATAGAGGTATAAGAGGTATACAAAGGAGAGGAGATGGAGCTGATATAAGTGATACAGAAAGATACGAAGAAGCGTGTAGGGTATGCTCTTGTTTCACTGGTTGTTATTGTCATTGCCTGGGAGTTCATAGCATTAACAATAGTGCAGAATAAGTTTATTTTACCATCATGTACTGATGTTGTTGCAGCTTTTATCTCCCTCCTTGGACAAGGGTTGTTATATCTTGATCTCAGAACAAGCCTGCTCCACTTTGGCATTGGCATCGCTCTCTCTCTTCTTATTGGCGTTCCAATAGGCATCTGCATGGGATGGTTTACCCATGTACGTCTTTTTCTCGACCCAATTATTGAGATTGTTCGTCCGATCCCACCTCTTGCATGGATTCCCTTTGCTATCATTTGGTTCGGGCTTACTGATTTTTCTGCAGGATTTGTCGTGTTTATTGGATCGGTGTTTCCGATTATCATTAATACCTATGCAGGCTTTTCGACAGTGCCAAAGGTCTTTGTTGATGCTGGAAAGGTACTAGGGTGCACAAGTAGCCTACGCCAGATCCGCTACATTGCATTTCCAGCAGCAATGCCTCATGTGGTATCTGGTTTTCGTGTGGCCTGTGGAATCGCATGGATGTGTCTTGTAGCAGCAGAGATGTTTGGTGTGTCACGATTTGGCCTTGGTCAGAAAATATGGTGGTACTACAATCTGCACCAGATGGACAAAGTTCTGGTATATATCTTGATTCTCGGATTTATCGGCCTTACACTTGATACGCTCTTTCGGTGGTATATTGATAAAACACTATTGAAGTGGAAAATTGCGGAGCTGAGTTAATGGGTGCAGTATCTATTCGCCGGGTTTCGAAGCGTTTTAAAAAGGATGATGGTTCTGAGTTTACTGCTCTGCATGATATCTCATTTGAGATTGCAGATGATGAGTTTGTATCATTTGTGGGCCCTTCAGGATGCGGGAAGACAACATTATTCCGTATTGTTGCAGGGCTTGATCATGCGACCGAAGGAACGGTCTTTGTTGATAATACTGAGATTGTAAAGCCATCTCCCCTTGTTGGTATGGTATTTCAAGAATACTCCCTGTTTCCCTGGCTGAATGTGCTTGATAATATTGCGTTTGGGCCGAAAATGCAAGGAATCTCAAAAGAGGTACGGTACCAAGATGCACAGAAATATGTAGAACTTGTTGGGCTTACTGGCTTTGAGCGAAGTTATCCATATGAGCTATCAGGTGGAATGCGCCAGCGTGTAGCCATTGCACGTGCATTGGTAAACAATCCTGATCTCCTTATTATGGATGAACCTTTTGGCGCACTTGATGCTCAGACACGAAACATGATGCAAAGAGAACTTCTTGATATCTGGGAAAAGCAAAAGAAAACAATTCTCTTTGTGACCCATAGTGTTGATGAAGCAGTATATCTGTCTGATCGTATTGTCGTGCTTAGTCGTGGCCCAGGGCGTATCTCAGAGGTGGTACCGGTTGCTCTCACGAGGCCAAGGGAGAGAACAGAACCGGAGTTTGCATCTCTTCGAAAGCAAGTACTTGACATGATTGAGAACGCAATATAATGTGAAAAGAAGAGATGTCATGTATTGTTTGAAATATGCAAGTGGATGTAAGCTTGCATATACGAAACCATTAATATGACAGCATGCGATTTTATAAAACAGATTTCAGGAGATATGTATGGTTCGGAAACCAAATAGTATGTATCGCTATATTTCTAAGCGAGCATATACACGAAGAGAATATATGGGCGGTGTGCCTGGGTTAAAAGTTGTTCAGTTTGATATGGGTAATTTATCAGCAGATTTTCCCATGGAAGTATCTATCATTGTTGATGAAGCATGTCAGATCAGACACAGTGCTCTTGAAGCTGCTCGTACAAGTATCAACCGTAAATTAAACAAGGACCTTGGAAGAGCAAATTATCACTTGAAGCTCAGAACCTATCCTCATCATGTGCTTCGTGAGAATAAGCAGGCAACTGGTGCAGGTGCAGACCGTGTGTCTGAAGGTATGCGTCGTTCATTTGGAAAAGCTGTTGGAACTGCTGCACGTGTGTCTCCAGGTCAGAAGATTTTTACCGTGTACTCAGAACCACAACATCTCGAACGAGTAAAGAATGCTCTTCGTCATGGTGGTCATAAGTTACCTTCCCCAGTTCATTTTACTGTGGATATAAAAGAAAAAGTATAAACTACACATTTTCTTTTTTATTTGTAGCTCTGTGCTCTTGCACTTGCCGTTTTTTTTCTTCTTACATTTACTTTCACCTTAGCCATCCTCTGATGTCTCTTCAATACTGATATTAAGGAAAGTAAAACTGATACACATGTCAGAGAATATCTTCATCTCAGGAATATCCCATGCTTGTACGCATCCGCCAGATTCAAATAGAATATCATTATTTCCTTGATGAAGAATAATTGGGACAATAACCGACTTCGACCCATAAGTGAGCTTTGGTATGGAGATAGAATCAACATCTTCACCATTCACATAGATCATAATATCCTTTCTTCCAGAACTAGATCTTAGTTCCAACATGAGATCATATGATCCATCTTTTGGAGCATAGGCGTTTATGCGACCTCGATCTTTCATGTATGCTATATGCCCAGTACGCCCGGACTCTAAAAAGCCATACCATCCATCTTTGGTGGTGATGATAACATCGTCAGGCAATACATGTGGTTCTGGCAATATTTCATAGATATGGGTCGATCCAAAAACTCCTATCTTCTTGATTACATCATATTCCAAGGTAGAATTGTCTCTATTTTCTCCAAGCTGTCGAATATACCCCTCTCTTTGATTAGAGGGGATATTTACGTTATCCACAAAACGATCAGCATGGAAGAAGAGATATCGAACACCAACGTCCTGAAGAACAGATACTGAGTTATTTGATGGAAACTCCCCCATTAAACGCATAATCCGCGATGCTTCTTCTATATCTCGTCCAGAGTATCCATTCACAAGTGGGTGCCAGTGATACATTGAGTAATAGAGATATAAGGGGTTATCTTCGAGCCATCGCGTTGGAATCTCAATAACCGGATCAT